>JAPKMV010000669.1 GCA_026645635.1 Caldilineaceae bacterium | reverse complement strand
CTGGCTCGGTCGCGGCTGGTTCAGCCACGGCTGGTTCAGCAACCGTTGGCTCGGCCGCAGGTGGCTCGGTCGCAACTAGCTCAGCCGCGACTGGCGCTGGCTCCTCTGTAAACGGCGACGCTTCGGCGGGGATCGGCTCCCACGCATCGCCGCTCGCCGACAGCCGCGCCACGCGGCGCGTCTCTGCGTTGGTGCGCTGCACCAGCCAGCCGACGGCTGCGGTCGTCGCCAGCGCCACTACTGCGGCGAGAATCAGGTCGCGCCAGGCCGAAGCGGTCAGACCGCTCCCGCCGACGCGGTCGAGCAGGAAGAAGTAGAGCCCGGTCAGCGTGGCGGCGATGGCCAGCCCGCCCGGCACATAATAGAGTGGCGTCTTTTCAAAGCGCGCCTGGCCGATGAAGTAGCCGAGCAGGCCGGAAAAACTGGCAAAGCCCAGCGTGTTGACGACCATGCGGATCGAACCCATATCGAGATCGACGCCGCCGTGACGCAGCACATAGTTGAAATTGGTCACGGTTGCCACGCCCAACCCGGCGGCCACGGCATAGATGATGCCATCCATGCGCTCGTCGAACTCCGCCTGGGTGAAGACGAGGAAGCGCACCACCAGATAGACCGCACCCATGCTCAAGAAGCCGACGATCAGGATTTCGCCGAAGAATTGGGACCACCAGAAATCGAACATCCAGCTTTCGATGTCAAAGATGGTGTTCAACACCAGTTGATTGAGCGCGACCGCCACGAGCAGCCCGGCCAGATAGACCGTAATCACGAGTCTCTTTGGCTCCGGTTCGGCGCGGTCGGCGCGGTAAAAGATCGTGAGCCAGATGGCGGCGGGGATTACGCTGAAGATGACACCGAGTACGATGAGTGCAGCGTCGTTGAGGTTGTCCCCCAGATTCGGCAGCAACAGATTGAAGACGCCAACGAAAATCAGCAGCGCAAGCAGTTCAAACAGAATCGAACGCCAGAAACTGGGTCGATCGCGCAGACTGTGCTCCTGAGCGGTTTCGTCGGCAGGTGATGCAGTTGCTTGCATGCAAACCTCCTTGTGGATTGCCGGCAGCGTCGGTCTGAAAGCGGCCGCACTGCGCGTGAACGTGTGGTGAAAAAGCTGTCGTCGCTATTCTACCAGACCCTATGCTATCGTCCAGTTGACAAGCAGACTGGACAAAGAGTAACATTCGACCGCAGAAAGTGCGAACTCAAACACTGGAAAGTGCAACGCGGATGTCTGCCCAACCCGGCAGTGGCCCGATTCTTGTCTACACACAGCGTCTCTTGGCGCAAATGTTGGCCCACCTCAGCCAGCAGTCTGTCTGGGCACTCGACACCGAGAGCAACAGCCTGTACAGTTACTATCCAAAGGTCTGCCTGATTCAGATTTCCGCGCCCGCCGATCATGGCGATGACCCCCTGGCTGTCGTTGATTATCTGGTCGATCCGCTGCGCATCACCAACCTGGAGGGGCTGGGCAAGGTGCTCGCCAACCCCGCGGTGGAAGTTGTCATGCACGCGGCGGAAAACGACATGCTGCTGCTCCACCGCAGCTTTGGCATTCACTTCGGCCGCGTCTTCGACACCCAGCTTGCGGCGCGCATTCTCGGCTGGAGCCAGGTAGGGCTGGCGGCGATTCTGGAAGAACAGTTTGGCGTGGTCAGCGACAAGCGGATGCAGCGCACCAACTGGGGCAAGCGCCCGCTCACGCCGCAGCAGATCGCCTATGCGCAGATGGACACGCACTACTTGCTCGCATTGCGCCAACAGTTGATCGAAGAGTTGCAAGCGCGGGGCCGTTGGGACGAAGCACAAGATGCCTTCGACCACCTGGCTAAGAACAACTACGCCGACCGGGTGACCGAGGAGCGCTCCTTCTGGCAGATGAAGTGTGCCCGCCAACTGCCGCCTGGTCATCTGGCCGTGCTGGAGGCGCTCTGGCTCTGGCGCGAAGATCAGGCCCGCCAACAGAATCGCCCACCCTTCAAGATCATCACCGACGCGGAACTGGCCGACCTGGCGACTGCGCTGCCGGCAACCAGTGCTGCGCTGCGCGACGTGGTCAGCCTGGGCGAACGCCACCAGGAACGCTACGGCGCTGACCTGCTGCGCATCATCGCCGAAGCGCGGCATCGCCCGCCGCCGTCGCCCCCCGACGCTACGCTGCGCCCGGAACAGACGCTGGAGAAGGCCGCGCTCAACCGTTACGATGCCCTGCGCAAATGGCGCAGCGAGCGGGCGCTCGCCCGCGGCGTGGCGCCGGACATCGTGCTCAACAATGCCACCTTGCTCCAGATCGCCCAGCGCCGCCCCACCACTCCACAAGACCTGGAGCAGGTCGCCGACATCGGCGCCTGGAAGATGCACACCTACGGGCCGGAAATCCTCGCCATCTTGCAGTCGATGAAGTAGCCTCGCCCGTACCCGGCAATTGCCCACTTGTGGTAAACTTGGCGGGAAAGGGGGTTCCAATGGACGCAGAGAAGATACGAACATGGTTGCGGCGCCGACCGGCGGCAGCGCTGTTGGCTGTGCTGTTGCTGGCTGCCGGCTGCACGACCGCGCCCGAGACCAGCACGCCCAATCCGCCCACCCCAGATGAGATCGTCGCACCGCAAGCGGCAGCCCTCGCGGCGCCTGCGCCGGATGTCGCACCGCTGCCCACCCTCGTCGCCGACGTGCCCCTTGCGCCAGCGCAGCAGACCCTGCGGGAACTGGCGCTCGACCCCGTCGCCAACTTGATCTATGTCACGGACACCGCCAACCAACTTCACATCCTCGACGCCGCCACCTATGCGCCGGTCAAGACACTCGCCGGCCTGGGCGATCGCCTGCTGGCGGACCCGGCAAACCATCGCCTTTACGCCTACACCCGCTTTCCTGCCACCGGGGACCCAGGCCTGATCCACGTGATCGACACGACCACCCTTGAAGAGATTGGGACGCTGGCCGGCCGCGCCATCGCCGTCGACAGCGCCCGCCATCGCCTGTTCGTCGGCGAACCCTACTCCAGCTACATGCCCAGCAACGGAACCAGCGTGCGCGTCGTCGACGGCGCC
>JAPKMV010000668.1 GCA_026645635.1 Caldilineaceae bacterium | reverse complement strand
CATGGACATATTTGGCGCCGGCCTGGTAGGCCACGGCGGCAACGGTTCGCACCAATGGCGCGTGGGCATGTTCAGCGGTGATGTTCAGACCCTGGCCGGGCTGCAAGTTGACGCCGCTGTGGATCAACAGTTCGGCATAGCGGCGCAGTTTGTCCTGTGTGAGATCGGGCATAAGCGTATCCTCATGGGTTGGTGTAAGCAGAATTGACTTCGTTCTCACAGCCATTATACCTTTGACCCGGAACAGACGCGGAATGTGCGATGCGGTGATGGACTGCTTTTGCCACTTGACAATTTCTTAAGGTTGTAGTTGATCATAGGAGATATGGACACCGAAAACGGCACCTACGTCTTGCTGCTCAGCCTGATCTTTATTCTCCAGGCACTTGCCCTGTTTCTTCAGTATCTGGTCAACCGCACCTACCCGGGGCCGGGCTGGTGGATGTTGGGGGCGATGGCGCTGGCCGCGGGATTTATTGCCAACGCTGCCCGCGCACACCCCGTGTTCGGTCAAGCGGCCGTCGTTGCCAACAATGCCCTGTTCACGGGTGGCTTTGTGCTGCTCTACATCGGCATCATGCGCTTTCTGGGCCGGCGCGAGCGCACCGCCCTGGTGATCACCTACTGGCTGACAGTCACCCTGTTTGCAGCCTATTTCACCTTCGTGCAGGACGATCAGGCGCTGCGGCGCGTCAATCATTCCCTGAGCCTGGCCGTCTTTGGCTGTTTGATCGGGGGGAGCCTGCTGCGCTACAAGACCCGTGCGATCCAGATTTCCGCGACTTTTCTGGCCGGCGTCTTTCTAATTTTCGGGCTATATTTCCTCATGCGCGCACTGTCGGTGCTCGTGGTCAACCCGGAAACAGGTGGCGCGGCGGCGAATCTCATCGCCGTAGGAACCTACGTCGTGTCGCTCTATTTCAGCATGTTATGGACATTGGGGCTGATCGTGATGACCAATCAGCGTCTGAGCCAGGAGAGCCGTGAGGTGCGCGACAACCTGGCGCTGATCTTCGACACGATTCCCGACCCGATTCAAATCATACGCCTGCACGATGATCGCATCGTCACTGTGAACGATGCCTTTCTCGACTTGACCGGCTATGTCCGCACCGAGGTGATGGGGAGGCCAAGCCAGCAGGTGGACATCTGGACCGACCCGCAAGACCGCCGCCATGTCATCGAAACTGTGATGCAGCAGGGCGCCTGCGACAACCTGGAGATTGTCTTTCAGCGGCGCGATGGCGCTCACCTCACCGGCATCTTGTCGGCGCGCCTGATCCACATCGCCGGCGCGCCCCACATCGTTGGCGCCGTGCGCGACATTTCCGAGCGCAAGCGCGCCGAGGCGTTTCTGCGCGACAGCGAAGAACGTTTCCGGCTGGTGGTGCAGAACTCACCGGGCATCATTGCGATCTGGAATCGCGCCGGCGAGGTGCAGTACATCAGCGCCAGCGCAACGCAACTGCCCGGCGTGGAGCTACGAGACGCAGCAGCCGAGCCTGCGCCAGACGCCGCCGACCAGCAACCGTCGGCGGAGGAAGCGCTTGAGCAGCAGCTTCTCGTCGGCGTTGGCCCAGAGGCAGCCGACACCTGGGCCAAGATGACCGCGGCCGTGGCGGATTGCCTGGCACACCCCGGCGTCACGCAGCGGTTCGAGTATCGCCAGCGGACGGCAGCGGGTGAGAGGCGCGACATGGAAATCGTGATTCAGGGCTTCCTGCACAGCGGCTCTGGCGCTGAGGTGGTGGCGGTGGCCAGTGACATCACGGCGCACCGGGCGCTGGCGCGCATGTTGCAGGCATCGAACAGCGAACTGGAGGAGCGGGTGGCGGCGCGCACCGCGGAGTTGGGCGCGGCATTGGCAGAAGTGCAGCGCGCGGCCCAGTTGAAGGATGAATTCCTGGCTGCCGTCAGCCACGAACTGCGCACGCCTCTCACCGGGGTGCTGGGCATGGCCGATGCCCTGGAGCTGCAGAACCGCGGTCAGCTCAACGAGCATCAACTGCGCGCCGTGCAGCACATTCAGGCGAGCGGCCAACGCCTGCTGGCGCTCGTCAACAGCATCCTGCGCTACACCAGGCTGATGGGCAGCGCCGTGACGCTGGCGCAAGAACCTTGCCGGCTGGCCGAGATCTGCAACCGCAGCGCCCAGGCTGTCCAGCCGCTGGCTGCGCAGAAGGAACAATCCTTGACTGTCAGCGTCGATCCACCCACGTTGACAGTGACGAGTGACGCCGACGTCATCGAGCAACTGCTCAGGCAGTTGCTCGACAACGCCGTCAAATTCACGCCGCCGGGCGGCCAGATCGGGCTGGAGGCGGCAGCCAGCGATGACGGCGCGTTTGTGCAGGTGGCGGTATGGGACACGGGCATCGGCATTGCGCCGGCACAGCAGGAGCGAATCTTCCAGCCGTTCGTCCAGGGCGACAGCAGTCTGACGCGGCAGCACCAGGGCGTGGGTCTGGGGTTGGCACTGGTGCGCCGTTCCGTCGAACTCCTGGGCGGCGCCATCACGCTGGAGAGCGAACCGGGCCAGGGCAGCCGCTTCACGGTGACGCTGCCGGTGCGTTGAGGCGAGCGGCGTGAGGTGAGGGGGAGAGAGTGAGGGGGTGAAAAGAAATCGGATTGAGGAACGAGAGCCTGTGGGCGCGGTTCTTGCTGCCTTGTTGCGCTTCAGCGTATAATCTTCTTTATCCATCGTCGGTCGCCTTCCCCCAAGGATCGACGAGGACAGCGTCAACCAACTCTATATCTCATGTAAGCAAGGGAGGCTTCGATGTCCAAGTACATTGGCGTACTACTGGTAATTCTGGCGCTCGCGCTCTCAGCCTGCGCGCCTGTCGCGGCGCCGGCGACCGCGCCCGCGGCAGACAGCGGCAGTGAAGCAGCAGCGCCAGCCACGGGCGCAGCCGTCGAACTGACGATGGGTTCCTGGCGCGTCGACGATGTCGCGCAGATGGAGGCGATCCTGGCCGCGTTCAATGCAGCGTACCCCGACATCACGATCAAGTTCGACCCGACCAACCCGCCGGACTACAACGCGACGCTGCGCACGCAGTTGGA
>JAPKMV010000667.1 GCA_026645635.1 Caldilineaceae bacterium | reverse complement strand
ACTGGTGAAGTTACGCCGGCGCCCGCTGTCACGTGGAGAGTGTGACAACGGGCTTTTTATTGCCCTGCATAACGTGCTCCCCGGGTTGGACTCGAACCAACAACCCTGCGGTTAACAGCCGCATGCTCTGCCGATTGAGCTACCGAGGATTGCTCCTCACGGGCAAGAGTGGAGTATAGGTCAGAGCGGCCCGGCTGTCAAATTTTCAGGCCAATTTACGCCTTAAACACGCCCGTGCCGAAGATCTTGTCATGCCAGGCTTCTTTATTGCCGTCGAAGGCTGCCCAGAGAAAGCCGAGTCCGAAAACCAGACCGCTGATCCAGTAGCCGATGGTGCCGCGGAACCCTGCGCTCCAGAAACCCATCAGACTGCCGTCGCGCTTGAGCACTTTGATGTTCAGCAGCCGCATGCCAATGGACTGGCCGTTGCGGCTCCACAGGAAGCTGAAATAGAAGAAGTTGAGAAACAGAAGGATGAATGAGACAAAAGCGCCCACGACGCCGACCATCATCCCCATGAAACTCCCGGTGTTGCCGGTCAGCAGGCTGATGAGCCATGCCAACACCCCACCCACGATGCTGATCGCAAAGCTGTCCACCAATAACGCCACGAACCGCGAAAAGAACCCTGCACGCTGCATGTTGAACCCTTTCCTTGCACTGATAACAGAATGAAGACAGGCGTCACGCCGGCTGAGCCTGCCCTGCGGCTGACCATCGGCGACGCCGTGACCGATATAACAGAATGAAGACAGGCGTCACGCCGGCTGAGCCTGCCGAAGCCGGCTTCGACAAGCCCAGCCGGCGCGACGCCTGCATGGAGACACCGTCTATGCCAGATAATCGCGCAGCTTGCGGCTGCGCAGCGGGTGGCGCAGCTTGCGCAGCGCCTTGGCCTCGATCTGGCGCACGCGCTCGCGCGTTACGTTGAATTCCTTGCCCACATCTTCCAGCGTGCGGGTGACGCCGTCTTCCAGGCCGAAGCGCATGATGAGCACCTTGCGTTCGCGGTCGCTCAGCCCGTCGAGAATTTCCTCCATCTGCTCCTTGAGCAGGCGGCGGCTGGCCGAATCCACCGGCCCCGGCAGGCTGTCGTCTTCGATGAAATCGCCCAGGAAGCTGTTCTCTTCGGCGCCGACCGGCGTCTCCAGACTCAGCGGCTCCTGGCTCAGCCGCTGGATGCGGCGCACTTTGGCTGCCGCGCGCTCCAGACGCCGAGAAGTCTCCCCATCCAGCCGGGTGTTGCGCACCATCGCGTTGCGCACCACCCGCACATCGTCCGGCTCCAAGAACTCCATTTCCAGCGCGATCTCTTCGTGGGTCGGCTCGCGTCCCAGTTCCTGTTGGAGCCGGCGCTGGGTGCGCGCCTGGCGGTTGATCGTCTCCACCATGTGCACGGGGATGCGAATCGTGCGCGCCTGATCGGCGATGGCGCGGCTGATCGCCTGGCGAATCCACCAGGTGGCGTAGGTGCTGAATTTGAAGCCCAGGGTGTGGTCGAATTTGTCCACCGCGCGCAGCAGCCCCAGGTTGCCTTCCTGGATCAGGTCGAGGAAGTTGAGGCCGCGACCGATGTAACGCTTGGCCACACTCACCACCAGGCGCAGGTTGCTCTGGGCGAGCTGGTTGTGCGCTTCACGCCCGCGCACCACGTCCAGTTCCAGCGTGTCTTTGTTGTCCAACTCGGCGTCGCTCAGGTCGTCGTCGGCGATCGCCGCCATCGCTTCCAGTTCGGCTTCGGCCGCCACGCCCACCTTGATGCGCCGCGCCAGTTCCAACTCTTCGTCGGCGCTGAGCAGGGGATGGCGGCCAATGTCGCGCAGGTACATGCGCACCGGGTCGAGGGTCAGCCCCACCTCGTGGATGTCGGCGATCAGCTCCTCGATGGGTACGTACTTCTCCTGCTCGATCTCCTCCTCGAGCTTGGTGTCGCGTTCGATGCGCGGAATGGGCGCTTCTTCTTCATCGGGAGTCGGCTCGTCCGGCGGCTCGTCGCCAAAGAGATCATCCTCCGCAGGCTTTGGCTCGCCGAGATGGATGTATTCGTCCAGTTCACTTTCGCTGCCACTCGAACTGCGCGACAGAGGCGTGATTGGCTCCAGCTCGTCTTCCATGTCCTCTTCGGACGGCATCGGTCGTGGTTTGGGCATTCAATTCCTCGCGTCGTTCCACGTCAGGTGGTTGGCTGACTAATAAATCCGCAAACCGCGTTCAGTTCTGGCTCGTTGGGATAGTTCCTGCGGCAGCCGCACCATCACTTGCTCCAGGTGCAGAATCTCACGCAGATTCTGGTTGTTGATCTTATCAAAACTTCGCACAGTCTCCCATTCGCCGCTGCGCTGCATTTCATCGAGCACAAAACGGATGCTGACCGTGGTGTGGCGCAGCCGCTCCAGGCGCATGCGCACGACCGTCTTGGCTGCGTCTTCGCGCAGGAGGGCGCTGTTGCCTTGCGGCAAATGGGTGCTGTGCACCATCAGCCGCGCCAGGCGCCGGTGCAACTGGGCGTGTAGGGCCTCCTGGAACAACTCGATGTCCCACGGTTCATCGCTGCTCAAATAGCGCTTCAGCGCCGCAAAGACTTCCCGGTTCTCCGGGTTCTCCCAATCGTCGGCGTGGAGGCCGGGCAGATGCACCCGCTCCAGTGTGGCCGCCAGCCAGACCAGCAGGTTGCCGTCGGTGAGCAGGCAGGCCAGCAGGTGGTCTTCCTGGGCAAAGCGATCCTGCGCCGGCGACGGCTCTGACGCCAGCGGCGCGTCGAGCGCTGCGGCTTCATCGGCAGGTGTGCGCTCGCTGCGGCGGTGGCCGGCGCCGTTGAGCGGCGGCGCAAGGTTCGTGCTGCGCGGGCGCAACGTGCGCGCCGCAGCCTGCACCCGCCCGCCAATTGTCATCTCGTCGATCTGCACCAGCCGGCTCAGCCGCTGGATGTAATGCTGCCGCTCCACATCGTCGCCCAGCTCGGCGATCAGCGGCGCCAGCTCGGCCACGGCCTGTCCCTTGCCGGTGGCGCTGGTCAGGTCGGCGTGCGCGGCGACCACGTCGAAGTAGAAATCGACCAGGGGCTTGGC
>JAPKMV010000666.1 GCA_026645635.1 Caldilineaceae bacterium | reverse complement strand
CTGCACCGCTGAACATCGAGCAGCTTGTCGCACGCAAGTGGGCTGAACTGCGCGTCGACGCCGTGATCGATGCGGCAGTCAGTCAGGCGACGACTGACCTCTATGCCCAGGAAGATTACTTCAATCGTCTGGCGTCGGGGTGGTGGGGCGACAAGGCGCAGGAGTACGCCGAACAGGTTGCCAACACTGCCTTCAGCTCCCCCCAGTTTCGCGCCAAGATCGAAGAACTGTCGGCGGCGGTGGGCGCAGAGGTGGCGCGGCAGGTGGAGACACAGTTTGCCCAGGCTGCTTCAGTGGCGCTCCTCTGTCTCCGCGAGTATGTGGGCGAGCGTTACGCGGAAACGCTGTTTGCCGCGTTCGAGCGCTCGGTGCAGATGGAGATGCAGCAACTGAACCTCACCACGGAAGCTGCGCCGGAGATCAACGCCCTTGCCTCCCATCAACTCGCGTTGGCCGGCGTCGGCGCCATTCTGGTGACGCAGCTTGTCTATCGGCTGACGCAGCGCCTTTCGGAGCGGATCGCCCAGCGCGTGGCCGGCAAGATCGCCGGACGCATCCTCGGCCGCGTCGGCTCCTCTTTCATCCCCGTCGCCGGCTGGATCATCGGCATCGGTTTGATCGTCTATGACCTGTGGGAGGGGGGGCAGGGTGCACTGCCGCAGATTGAGGAGGCGCTGACCAGCCCCGAGGTCAAAGCGAAGATCCAGGAGGAAATCGTCACGGCGATCAAAGACGATCTGCCCGACCAGGCCGCCTGGATTGCGCTGGAAACCTCGGTGAGCCTGGTCGAGCAGTGGCAGCAGTTCTGCAGCCGTTACCAGGATGTCTGCGCCACTGCTGAGAGCAATGTCAATTTTGGCAACCTGCTCGAACTCGTGACGCTGGAGGAACTCGATCGTCTGGACGCGCTGACCACCTATTTGCTCAACCAGGCGGGGCGGGCGACGCTGGATATCGTGATCGCCGACGGCCGCCTGGAGCAGTTGCTCGCGCTGCCTGACGCGACTCTGCGCGAACTGTTGGCCTGGTCCACACCAGCGGCGCTGCTGGCGTGGCAGGGGATGGCGGGCGCACAGTTGCCGCGCCTGGTCGACTATGGCGTGCACCGGCAAACCACACCCGAGGAATTCACCCCGGCCACGTTGGCCGCATTGCTGGCTCTGCCCGGCGTCGCAGAGGCCGACAAGGTGCTGGCCCTGGCCCCAGACAAGCGCCGCGTTTTGTTGGAACTCCCCCAGGATGTGCTTGAACAACTGGTGGCGGTGCAATCTGTAGCCGATCTGGACTGGCTGACCGAGTACATGTTGCTCTCCCAGGCGCCACCGGCAGCCGTGGCTGAAGAGGTGGCGCAGGGCCGCACCAGCGTCGCCGCGCTGCGCGATCCACAGCAAGAGCGCGCACCGGCCGCGGAGGGCGCCGGCGCGGTGGCCGCCCTCGCGTTGTCCACCGCAACGCCCGAAGGATTGCCAGCGAGCGAGGAAAATGGTACGATTCCGGCTCTCATTATCCTGTTGTTGGCCACGTTGGTGGTCGGGGGCGGCGCAGGCGGCTATTGGTACTGGCGGCGGTCATCGATCTCTGCCCGTGGCGCCGACGTGACAAGAGAACAATAGGCCATCATTTAAGCCTCGACCTTGCCAATCCGCCCGAACCAGGTTGAGCAGTTGGCGAATCATCTCCCTTCGATGACGAAGGAATCCCGTCAAAGTAGACTGGCAGGCGTCGATCATGGTGCAGTGGAAACTGGCTTCATGCCGGGGTTTCTTTGGCGTAAGCCATTGGCGAGAGGAGCAGTCACAGTGAAGGTCGAATCATTGCAAATGGATGGTGACGGTCAGTGCGAACCGTGGAGCGGGCCAACATCCTGGACGCTCCCACCCAAACAGGGGCTGTATGACCCGCGTTTCGAGCACGACGCCTGCGGCATCGGCTTTGTCGCGCACATCGAAGGCCGGCGCAGCCACCGCGTTCTGGAGATGGGGCTGGAGGCGCTGCGCAACCATGCCCACCGTGGCGCAGTGGCCGACGACCGCAAGACCGGCGACGGCGCCGGCATCCTCACCCAATTACCCTATGAATTCTTTGGCCGCGAGCTGGCGCGCATGGGCGTGGACGCGCCCGCGCCCGGCGACCTGGCCGTGGGCCAGATTTTCCTCAACAAAGCCAGCGGGGAGGATCGCGCCCTTGCGCGCGAGGTGATGCGCGAGGTGCTGGCCGATCTGAAACTGGAGATGATTGCGTTCCGCTCGGTGCCGGTGATCGAGTCGGCGCTGGGCCAGCGCGCGCTGGTCAGCCGGCCCTGGTTCGGCCAGATCCTGGTGCGGCGCAGCGACGGCGCCTGCGAGGCCGGCGACGCCTTCGAGCGGCTGCTCTACGTGGCGCGCAAGCGCATCATCAACACGGCGCGCAGCCGCGGCGTGCAGCGGCTCTACATCGCCAGCCTGAGCAGCCGCACCATCGTTTACAAAGGGCTGGTGCTGGCGTCGGAGCTGGCTCACTTCTACCCCGACTTGAGCGACACCGACTACAAGACCGCCATCGCCGTCTTCCACCAGCGCTACAGCACCAACACCTTTCCCACCTGGGAGCGCGCCCAGCCCTTCCGCATGGTCTGCCACAACGGCGAGATCAACACGCTCCAGGGCAACGAGAATTGGATGCGCGCCCGCGAGGCTGATCTGGCCAGCCCATACTGGGAAGAACCCGAAAAACAGTTGCGTCCCATCATCGCCAGGGAGAGCAGCGACAGCGGCAAGCTCGACAACGCGCTGGAACTGCTCGTGCGCAGCGGCCGCGACATCCGCCACGCGCTGATGATGATGATCCCGGAGGCGTGGGAGCGCATGCCCGAAGGTGAGGTCACGCCGGAGCGCCGCGCCTTCTACGAGTATCACAGCGCGCTGATGGAGCCGTGGGATGGGCCGGCGGCAGTCACCTACACCGACGGGCGCATCGTCGGCACGATCATGGACCGCAACGGGCTGCGCCCCGCGCGCTACGTCGTCCTCGACAACGGGCTGGTGATCAGCGCCAGCGAGGTGGGCGCAGTGGCCTACGACGAGAGCCGCGTC
>JAPKMV010000665.1 GCA_026645635.1 Caldilineaceae bacterium | reverse complement strand
ACCGCCGCGGCATACTCGAAGCGCAGGTTGTTCCAGTCGCCCGGCGCAGGGGAGGTAGCGCCGCCGTCGCCGTTGGTGTCGCCGCCGACTGTGTCGTCGCGCAGCGAGGTGAAGTAGATCGGCTGCTCCGCCGTGCCCTGGGCGAGCAGCGTCCCGGCCACGCCGATGTGCGGCCCCGACGACTTGAAGATGTCGCCCGGTGAGAGCGTGAACACAGCGCCCCGGGCAACGCCCAGGCTTTCGATCACGAAGGGCAGCGCGGGGTCGCCGTCCCAGGTGACGTTGCTGTTGATCGCCGTGCTGACGACGAAGCCGTTGACGCCGTTGCCGCTGGCCTGGTTGCCGGCCAGGGTGAACGAGGTCGCGCTGTACATGCCCAGCCGCGCGGCCGGGCCAGTGTTGCCGATGAAGCGGTTGTTGGCCAGCAGCGGCGGCATGGCGCCCTCGAAGTAGATGCCCTTGTCCTGGTTGTGGGCAAAGGTGGCGTGGGTGATGAGCACATTGGCCGTGCCCACCAGCAGACCGTAGCCCCAGCCGTGGCCGGCGTAGCGCACTTCCACATAGTCGAGCACGCTGCCGGTGCTGACACCCTCGAAGATCAGGGTGCTCCAGTCGCCCGGTTGGGGCGCGGCGCGGCCGTTGTTGTCGGTGTCGCCGCCCGCAGAATCATCCTTGAGCGAGGTAAAGATGATCGGCTGCAACGCCGTCCCCTGGGCGTGGAGCCGGCCGTAGACGCGGATCGTGGTGTTGGCGTCGTAGGCTTTCACCACCGTGCCCGCGGTCAACGTGAACTGGCCGCTGGCGTTGACGCCGAGTCCGTTGGCCACGAAGGGGAACGCCGCATCGCCGTCCCAGGTCACCGGGCCGTTGACCGCCGTGTTGACGACAAAGCCGTTGATGGCGTTGCCCGTTGCCTGGTTGCCCTCCAGCGTGAGCGAGGACGCGCTGTTCATCGCCAGCCAGACCGCCGCGGCGCCGTTGCCGATGAACTGATTGCGCGCCAGGAGGGGCGGGACCGCGCCCTCGAAGTAGATGCCTTCCTCGCGGGCGTAGGCAAAGGTGGAGTCGGTCAGGATGACGTTGGGGGTGTTGATCTGCACGTTGTGGCCATAGGCGTTGCCGCCATAGCGCACGACGGCGTGATCCAGCACGCCGCGGCTGGCGCCGTTGAAGTGCAGCCAGTTCCAGTCGCCGGGGGCGGGGGCAGTGGCCGCACCGTCGCCGTTGGTGTCGCCGCCCGCGCTGTCATCCCGGAAGGAGGTGAAGATGACCGGCTGCTGGGCCGTGCCCTGCGCCACCAGTACGCCATCCACGGTGATGCTGCCGTTGCCCTGGGTGAATTTGACGACCACCCCGGCCTCGACGGTCAGGGTGACGCCGCTGTTGATGTAGATGGGGCAGACCACATAAGGGCTGCCGGCGAGGGTCCAGGTGGTCGGGGCGGTGATATTGCTGCACCAGTCGGTGGCGGGTGCGGCGGGCGCAGATTGAACGGAACGGGACGAAAGAGACGGTGCGGCAGCCAGTCTGACGGGGAAAGCCGACACAGTTGTCACGGACAACAGGAGCAGCGCCAGCAGGGTCAGCAGCGTTGCCCCTTGCCACAGCCACCGTTGCGGTGGGTAAGCCAGGGCTTGCATAATCTTCGCTCCTGAACAGCATGTACTTTGTCGTGGTCGCCAATGACCACAGCCTGCCCTTAGTATAGTCCCATTTTGCCGCGGTGTGTCAGGCATTTTCCAGCCGGGCGGCCGCGGGATCAACCGTGATCAGGCTGGGGAAGAAGCGGGGCGGTGTGAGGGGTCTCACAAAGTGGCTATGGATTCAGAATCAGCGATTCCGCCAGCGCCCGAAGGTTACTCACAAATTGCATCGGATCCGGTGCGGAAATCCACTTGATGGCTGCCCAGTCATCCTGCGACGCCGAATCAAGAATGCGCGCCACTTCGACAGGAAAGATGCCTGCCGCTTTGCTGTCGGCACTAGTGATCGCCGATGGGAGCGACAACTGCATCAGCACAGCATCTTGCAGCGGGTAAAGTCTCTCGAAGTAGAAGGATGGATCGATAGAGGCCATTAGAGCAACTCAGGGTGATGTCGCGGCAGCCATTCGACGAGAAAATCGAAGCCGCGCCGCCGTGTCTCGGAACGGATGCGATGGCGCCAGTTTGGCCAGCCCCTCACCAGCCCGGCAAAGCCCAGCAGCCGGACAACGTCCGCATAGGCGCCATACTCCAGCAAGCGAATCGCCGCCCAGTCGCGGTTCAGGCGTCCGATCGTCAGATCACCGGCCAGCAGTGCCCGGAATTGCGCCTCGTCGATATCATAGTCCCACACATACGCAAGTCGGTTGGTCATGGCCCTATTGTACGCAAAAGACGAAGCGTTGTCGATTGCGCGGCGCGACCGGCTCGCTCACCACGGCCAGGGCATTGACAGGCTGTCTGCCAGGCCATCGGCTTCAACGCGAAGATGCAAAGCAGCAGAGACAGTGCGGGCGCCGCGCTCAGCCGATGCGCCGTTCGAGATAGGCGCGGGAGAGTTCCTGCTGCGGCGCGTGGAAGAAGTCGGCGGCGCTGGCGTGTTCCACCAACTTACCCAGCCACATGAAGACCACGTAGTCGGCCAGCCGCCGCGCCTGCTCGATGTCGTGGGTCACCATCACCAGCGTATAGTGCTCCTTGAGCGTGAGCAGCAGCGCCTCGATGCCCCGCGCCGAGATCGGGTCCAGCGACGCGGTGGATTCGTCGCAGAGGAGCACTTCAGGCTGCACGGCCAGGGCGCGAGCCAGGCAGAGACGCTGCTGCTGCCCGCCGGACAACCCCGTCGCCGGTGCGCGTAACCGATCCTTGACCTCGTCCCACAGACCGACCGCGCGCAACTGAATTTCCACGCTGGCCGCGATTGTGGGCTTGGGCACGCCTTGCAGCCGCATCCCGTAGGCGACATTGTCGTAGATCGACATCGGCAGCGGAAACGGCTTCTGCGCCAGCAGGCCAATGCGCGTGCGGATGTCGGTCAGGTCGGTGCGCGGCGCGTAGATGTTCTCGCCGTCCAGCAGCACCTCGCCC
>JAPKMV010000664.1 GCA_026645635.1 Caldilineaceae bacterium | reverse complement strand
ACCCTCTCATGCACTCGACAGGATGGAGAATAGACATGAACAATCACAAATACGCCGTCGGCGTCGATTTTGGCACGGAGTCCGGGCGCGCGCTGCTGGTGAATGTCAACACCGGCGAAGAGGTGGCGACGGCAGTCCACCCGTATGCCAACGGCGTCATCGACGAACGGCTGCCGGACAGCGGCGTGCGTCTGGAGCCGGACTGGGCGCTGCAAGACCCCAACGACTACCTGGAGGTCTTCAAACAGGCGATCCCGGCGGTGCTCAGGGAAGCCGGCGTCGATCCCGCCGACGTGATCGGCATCGGCATCGATTTCACTGCCTGCACGATTCTGCCCACGAAGGCGGATGGCACGCCGCTCTGCTTCCTGCCCGAATTCCGCAGCAAACCGCACGCCTGGGTCAAACTCTGGAAACATCACGCAGCGCAGCCGGAAGCCAACAAGCTCAATGAGATCGCGCGGCGGCTCGGCTACGACTTCCTCGACCGCTACGGCGGCAAGATCAGCTCCGAATGGTTCGTGCCCAAGGTGATGCAGATCGTCGACGAGGACCCAGCGATCTACGCCGCGGCGGACCGAATCCTCGAAGCGGCAGACTGGGTGGTCTGGCAGTTGACCGGCCAAGAGACGCGCAACCTCACCACCGCCGGCTACAAGGGTCTCTGGTCGAAGCGCACCGGCTTCCCGCCCAGTGACTTCTTCAAGGCGCTCGACCCGCGGCTGGAAAACCTGGTGGACGACAAGATGTCGCGCCAGATCTTCGAGTTGGGCCAACGCGCCGGCGGGCTGACCGAGCAGGCCGCAGCGTGGACGGGTCTGCGCCCCGGCACCGCCGTCGCCGTGGCCAATGTGGACGCCCACGTTGCGGTGCCCGCGGCCACCGTCGTAGAACCCGCGCGCATGGTGATCATCATGGGTACATCCAACTGCCACATGATCATGAGCGAGAACGAGCGCGTCGTGCCCGGCATGTGCGGCTATGTCCAGGACGGCATCATCCCCGGCATGGTCGGCTACGAAGCGGGGCAGTCGTGCGTGGGCGACCACTTTGCCTGGTTCGTGGAGAACTGCGTGCCCGGCGCCTATGACCGGGAAGCTGCGGCGCGCGGCGTTTCGATCCACGAACTGCTGGAGAGCAAGGCCGCGCAACTGGCGCCGGGCGCCAGCGGCCTGGTCGCGCTGGACTGGTGGAACGGCAACCGCAGCGTGCTGGTGGATGTGGACCTCACCGGCATGATTGTGGGCATGACCCTGGCCACCAAGCCGGAGGAACTCTACCGAGCGCTGATCGAGGCCACGGCCTACGGCACGCGCATGATCATCGAAACCTTCGACGCCCACGACGTGCCCGTGGACGAGATCGTCGCCACCGGCGGCCTGCCCGACCGCAACAAGCTGCTTATGCAGATCTACGCCGACGTGACCGGGCGCCCGATCCGCGTGTCGGGGGCCAAGCAGGGCGGCGCCTTCGGTTCGGCGATGCACGGCGCCGTCGCGGCAGGCACGGCAGCCGGCGGCTACGACAACATCGTCGACGCGGCGCGGGCGATGGCCCGTCTGCGCGAGGATCACTACACCCCCAATCCCGCGGCGGTGGCCGTCTACAATCAGCTTTACGCCGAGTATGTCAAGTTGCACGACTACTTTGGCCGCGGCGAAAATGATGTCATGAAACGACTCAAGGCGCTCAAGGCCAGCGTGCTGCTGCAAGGGGACTCTCATGCTTGAACATCTGCGCGAACAACTTTGGCAGTTGCACCTGGAACTGCCAAAGAATAACCTGGTGACCTGGACCAGCGGCAACATCAGCGCGCGCGACCCGCAGAGCGGGCTGGTGGTGATCAAGCCGTCGGGCATTAAGTACGTGGACCTGCGCCCGGAGCACATGGTCGTGGTCGACCTGGAGGGCGATGTGGTGGAAGGGACGCTCAAGCCTTCTTCCGACACCGCCAGCCATCTCTACATCTACCGCCACCGGCCCGACGTGCACGGCATCGTCCATACGCACTCGCGCTATGCCACGGCCTTCGCCGCGCTGGGCAAGCCGATCCCCGTCTACTTGACCGCTCACGCCGACGAGTTCGGCTGCCCGATCCCCTGCGGCGGTTTTGCGCTGATCGGCGGCGAGGAGATTGGCCAGGTGGTGATCGACGCCATCGGTTCGTCGCCCGCGGTGCTGCTGAAGAACCACGGCGTCTTCACCGTGGGTGGCAGCGCCGAAGCCGCGCTCAAGGCTGCGATCATGGTGGAAGACGTGGCGGCCACCGTCTGGCTCGCCTTGCAGATCGGCCAGCCGGACGAAATCTCACCGGAGAATGTGGCGAAGCTGCATCATCGGTACACCCACGTTTATGGGCAGAAGTGAGGAGGGGCGAGTTGCGAGGGGCGAAGAAACTTGTGCATCGCCCCTCGCAACTCGCCCCTCGCCCCCAAAGGAACAGCACATGAGCAGCTTCACGGTCACGAGTAACGACGGCAAGATCGCGTTTGCGCTGCGCCTGAACGCGCTGAGCGAGCTGTTCGAGGCGCCGCCCCTCGATCCATTTGTCGAACAGTTGCGCACAACCTCCGGGGTGGAGGATATGGCCGCCTATCTCGCGGCGCGGCGGCTGCGCAACCCACCGGTGGCGACAGCCACGCTCCAATTGCCGGCCGCCGTCATCGATGCCGACACTGCGGCTACGGCGCACAGGTCCATGCAGCGCTACTGCGACGTGCAGATCGCGGCGGCGCAGCGCGCCATCGCCATCAACAATTTCGCCGGGCGCACCAAACTGCCCATCGGCCTGCTGGCCGCCGGCGCGATGGTCGCGTTCCTGTTGGGGCTGCTCTGGCTGCTGCCGGAAGACTTGCAGCCGCTCATCGCCGTCCTTGCGCCGATCGTCACCATCGCCAGTTGGGCTGCGATCTGGAATCCGGTGGAGACGCTGCTCTACGAGAACTGGGAGGAACGGCGCTCGATCCAGATCTACACTTTTCTGCGCGACATGGCGATCAAGGTTGAAGCCGACGACTGAGGAGGATGGATGCCGCAGCGATCCGCAGTAGCCATTGCATTGTTATTAGGGTTG
>JAPKMV010000663.1 GCA_026645635.1 Caldilineaceae bacterium | reverse complement strand
GCCGCCGACCACGATCTCATTGGAATTGTCCGTGGTCTTGGTGGCGAATTCCGGGTCGATGATGCCCGCCTGGTAGAGTGCAGCCAGCCGCGCCAGCGCCTCTTTGGTCTCCGGCTGCAGCGAACCGTAGACAATCTCGCCTGCGTCGTTGCGGAAGAAGATCTCAGGGAACGCGCCGTGGACATTGAAAATCGTGTCGAAGCCGTGGAGATTGCTGGGGACTGCCACCGGGTTCATGGTGCCGGTCAGCCCCACCGTATCCGCGGCGCCGTTGCCGTCCGGGTCCTGCTCCATGAACGCCTTGGCGATGGCCTCCACGTCATCCAGGGTCTCCGGCCCTTCCAGCCCCAGCTTGTCCAGCCAGTCCTGGCGCACCCAGACCATGATCGGCGCGTCGGCCTGCGGCTGCACGTTGGGGATACCCATGACCTTGCCGTCGATGGTGGCTGCGGCCAACGCCACGCCGCCGGTCTGGTTCCAGTTCTCCAGGAGATCGGCATTGGCATACTGTTCGACGATTCCCGTCAGGTCTTCGATGGCGCCCGCCTCAGCCAACTGCTGAAGCTGGATCGCGTCCACCGTCATCACATCAGGAATGTCGCCGCTGGCAATCGAAAGGTTGAGCTTGTCGCTGAAACTGTCGCTGGGCACCACCCACGCAAAGGTGACGTCGACGTTCAGCGTATCTTCGATGTACTGCAAGGCGCGGTTGTCCTCGATGGACTCGCCTTCGGGCATCAGCGACGCGTTCTCCTGGCCGCCCTTGACCAGCACCAGGCTGGCGCGTTCGGGCAGCGGGCTGTACGCATCCGTCTGGCGCCAGGGCTGCGCGGCCAGGACATCGGCCGGGACTGCTGTGGCCGCGGGCTGTGCAGCCGACTCCGCCGCGGGCTGCGCGACCTGGGGCGGCCCGGCGCAGGCAGAAAGCAGCAGCGCCAGCAGCGTGACGAGCAGAATCGGCTTCAGCAGAGCACGTTTCATCATGAAATCCTCCTGAAAATGTTACTTTCTCAACTGGTTGTGGAGAGCATCCTGTACCATCGAACACGATCGACAAGCGGCAGATCGTTCACATATGTGAAATATGTTCGCTACTGGGAATCTGCTTCGAGTATAGCACAGCCAAAGAGAGGGTGTCAATCGAAATATCGACTTGCCGAGGGCGGCGCTTTGTGGGTAAGATACCACCCGGCTTCATCACTGCACCAGGGGCAACTCCCTGGATTTCACGGAAGGTCGAGGAAAATCTATGTCGAGTGTTTGGGAGCTTGAGCAGGGCGAACTGCGCTGCCGCGTGCTGTGGCGCGACCATCAACTCCATTGGCAGATCAGCCACCCCGACGCGCCCGGCGGGCAGACGCACCCCGCGCCGGTGAGCGACCTGACGGTGGCGCAGCAGCCAGTTCAGTGGACGCGGCTGGTCGGCGCGGCAGCAACGCGCGACGACCGCGGCGCGCCCCATCTGGCCGTCACGCTGGAAGATGACAGCGGCCGCCTGCGCCTCACGCGCCATTTCGAGCTGTTCGCCGGCCACCCCTTCGCCCGCACCTGGGGCACAGTGGCGCGCATCCCCAATGACGATAACGTCGTCCCGCTGCTCGACGGCGCGGCGATCCTGCACCTGGCCGTGGCGAACGAACCCCGCGCCACCCTCTTTCACGTGGAGCAGTTTAGCTGGCCCTATCCCAAGGACTTCTTCAACCAGCGCCAGATTCCGCTGGTGGCCAACCTCACGCCCCACGAACTGCGCATGGGTTCCTTCCCCGCCCACTACACCGCGCCGACGAGCTGCGCCTGGGTGGCGCTGCGCGGCGGCCCGCCGGACTGGGACGCGGAGACGCCGGGCAGCGGCCCCGGCCTGGTGGTGGGCATCGAGTTCAACGGCAAGAGCCGGCTGCGCGCCTGGGCGACAGAGGACACGGCGCACATCGAAAGCCGCATCGACGACCTGGCGCACCTGCTCCAGCCCGGTCAGCCCTTCGAACTGCCTGCCTGCTTCGTCGGCGCCTATGCCGGCGACTGGGACGATGCCGGCTATGCCACGCAGCGCTTTGCCGAAGCCTACGTCCACCCGCCCATGCCCGGCGACCGCTACCCCTGGGTGCAGTACAACTCCTGGAAGTACGGTCAGGAGATCGACGAGGCGCAGCAGCTTGCCGTGCTGGAGCGCTGCGCCGCGCTGGGGATGGAGGTGGCCGTCCTCGATCTAGGCTGGGCGCGTACCATCGGCGACTGGCGGCCCAACCCGGCCAAGTTCCCGCGCGGGCTGCGTCCCATCGCCGACCGCGCCCACGAGCTGGGCATGAAGTTCGGCGTGCATGTGGCCATCGCGCAGATCGCGCCGGACGCGCCCGCTGCCCTTGCTCACCCCGAATGGCTGGCCTTCGGCGGCAACGATTACTACGGCGCGGGCGCGCTCTGCCTGGGCCATCAGCCCTGCCAGGAGTGGCTGATCGACGCGCTGGTGCAGCTCATTGGCGAGGAGCATCTCGACTACATCATCCAGGACGGCGAGGACGTGGTGAAGCGCTGTCTGCGCAACGACCATACCCACGCGCCCGGCGACAGCAACTACGCCAACTCCACCACAGGGCTGGACCGGGTGATCGCCGCCGTGCGCCGCGCGCATCCGCACCTGGTCTGGGAGAACTGCGAGGACGGCGGCTGCATGTTGACCTACCGCATGGCGCGGCTCTGTCACACGTCGATCACGGTGGACAACATCGCCACCTACGCCACCCGCCAGGGCATCTACGGCGCGTCCTACCCCTTCTCCCCGCGCTACAGCGTGCGCTACTTCGAGGACGAGCCGACGCCCTACACCCTGCGCAGCGCCAGCTTCGGCGGCCCGCTGATCCTGATGCAGCGCATCGGCGACTACGACGCGCGGCAGATGGCTGACACCCAGGCGGCCATCGCCGAGTACAAGCGTCTGCGCGCCGTCATCCGCCAGTCCAAGGTGATTCATCTGCTGCCGCCGCGCAACAACGTGGAGCACCACGGCCGCGGCTGGGACGCGATCCAGGCGGTGAATCTCGACCAGACGCGCAGCGTGGTCATGGTCTACCGTGCGCT
>JAPKMV010000662.1 GCA_026645635.1 Caldilineaceae bacterium | reverse complement strand
GCTGGCGCATCTGCTCAGCCCACGCTGGACCAACGTCGTTGTCTATGCCGGCGGTCAGCGCCATGACCTGGGCCGCGAATACGGCCTGTTCGACAACGCCCGGCTTCAGCGCCATCTGCTCACACGCAGCGAACGCGGCGGTGTGGTTTGGCGGCCGGGAAGCGCCGCGCGCATCGACCACACCGCCGCCGCATCCACGGTGACGACCACCACCGGCGCGCAGGTGCAGGCGCGAGTGGTGGTCGACGCCAGCGGGCACAAGGCAGCGCTGGTGCAGCGCCCGGCTCAGGCTGCGGTGGCGCAGCAGGTGGCCTATGGCGTCGTCGGCGAGTTTTCCGCCCCACCGGTGGAGCCAAACCAACTCGTGCTCATGGACTACCGCACCGGCCATCTGCGCGACGATGAGCTTTCCCTGCCGCCCACCTTTCTCTACGCAATGGATCTGGGACAGGGGCGCTACTTTGTCGAAGAGACCTCGCTGGCCTCTTACCCGGCTGTCTCCTTCGACTTCTTGCGCGACCGGCTCGAACGCCGGCTGGCGCACCAGGGCGTCACCGTCACGGCCGTCGAACATGAGGAGTATTGCCTCTTCCCCATGAATCTGCCGCTGCCGGTTCGGGATCAGCCGCTGCTGGCCTATGGCGGCGCGGCGAGCATGGTGCATCCCGCCTCGGGTTACCAGGTGGGCGCGGCGCTGCGGCGGGCGGCGCCGTTGGCGCAGGCGTTGGCCGCGGCGTTGGCGGACCCTGCGGCGACGCCGGCGCAGGTGGCGCAGGCAGGGTGGCAGGCGCTGTGGCCGCGCGCCGCAGTGCGCAAGCATCTCCTCTACAGCTTCGGGCTGCAGTCGCTGCTGCGCTGCGACGCGCCGACGCTGAGCGCATTCTTTGGCGCGTTCTTCCGCCTGCCCCGCGCGCGCTGGGCGGGCTATCTCTCCAACCAGCTTGCCACGCCAGCAGTGCTTGCCACGATGTGGCAGCTTTTCCGTCACGCCCCGAACGATGTCCGCCGCCTGTTGATGGGCAGCGCCCGGGGTCAGGAGCGGCTGATTTGGGATGTGGTGGTGGGTGGTTCTGCTCCAACTTGAACCGCACCCGCAACTGGTGTGCAGATGTGATCCTGGTTTCCGCATGTGCTATACTACCGGGGGTCAGCCAGCCGCGTCAGGCCACCGGTTGACCCTCAACCATCCGCAAAGCAACAAACGGGAAAGGAGTGCGCCGGTGCGATACGGAGGATTTTGGAAGCGCTTTGGTGCGTGGGTGCTCGATTGGTTGATCACCGGGTTTCTGGCTGCGATGTTGGGTATGGCTGCGCTCAGCCTGATCGCGCTGGCGCTGTCGCTCGACGGCATTCTCTTCGACCTGATCGCGCGCTTCCTGGCCTGGGTGATGATCGGGGTGCTGCTGGTGCTGCACTTTCTCTACTATGGTTTCTTCTGGAGCCGCCACGGCAACTCCCTGGGCATGAAAGCTTTCGAAATTAAGGTGGAACGCACCACACCGGGCGCAACCATCTCCTTTTTCCGCGCCGGGCTGCGCGGCACGCTTGGCTACTATCTCAGCGCCCTGCTTTTTGGGATCGGCTATCTCTGGGCGTTGATCGACCGGCGCAAGCAAGCGTTGCACGACAAGTTGTTTGACACCGTCGTGGTGCCCGAATTTCCAGAGAACGCGCCCCGTCCCGACGCCGGGTGAAGCCCCATCACGGCAGTTCATGATTCTGGCTCACGCCAAGACGCAAAGCCGCAAAGACAATGCGAAAATCTGCACAATCTGTGGATGGACGTCCTCTATGAGGCTCTGTTTGCAAAGCCACCCACTTCAACGCAGAGTCGCAGAGATGCAGAGAAACGCAGAGAACGCACACGTAGAACGTCTCTGAGGTTTTCTCTGCGAGCCTCTGCGACTCAGCGACTCTGCGTCGAAAAGACCTTCTCATCCGTGTGGGGGAGCGCCCGATTACCATCCGCAGATTGCGCAGATAATCGCAGACAGCAAACGTCGAATCTGCGGCAATCTGCGTAATCTGCGGATTGTCGTTGCGTTGCCGAGAAAACCCCTGGTTTCAGAGGTGCAGTTACCTGCCCTGCATGTGATTGATCAGCGGCAGGTAGCGCTGCTGGCGCGGGCCTTGCGGGCGCACCTGCCCGGAATCCGGGTGGAGTTGCAGGCTGGCGACATCCACCGCCTCGAAGTCGGCGCCGGTGACCTGATGCAACTGGCGCAGCACGTCGTTGTCCCACCGTTCATCCGGCGCGCCGCTGATGTACCACGCGCTACCGTTGTCGGCCAGGATCATGCCGTAGCGCTTCAGGCCACGCAGGATCACCTGCACGGCCGGCGCGAACTCGTCCTCGGGGAAGTCGGCGCGCAGGCGGAAGCGCTGTCCCATCGGCGGCAGGTCAGGGTCGGTGCTGCTGGAGGCAAAGTGGCGCGCCGGCCAGACATAGGCGCGCTGCGTGCGCGGCGCCGTGAAGCGCAAGGCGTGGGTGATTTCCCCCGCGGCCACCTCGTCATAGCGCACCAACCCCGGCAGGATCGGCAGGCCGGCGGCGTCGGCGGAAGTCCAGCCGTCGGGGCGCAGCGCATAGCTGTCCAGCGGATAGACGGCACCGCTTTCCGCCTCCCAACTGCCGTCCGCCTGGGGATCAGCCTTGTAGAGTTCGTAGAGGGTGCACGCTCCCTGCTGCACCACGAGCACATGGCGGTCGCCGGTGGCCTCGTCGCCGCCCTCGATGGGCGCATCCGGCGGCACGGGATAGGGGCCGGCGTCGCTCTCGTCGCCATACGCGGTGAAGACGATCGCCACCGGCGGCTGTTCGGCCCCCACGACAACGTAGGGAATGCCGATCGGCCCGCCCTCCCACAACCCGCTGCCAAAATCCGCGTGCATGGTGCGGCTGGCGCCAATGCTGCTCACGTAAGCCGCCGAGTTGGCGTGTACGGGCAGGTTGTCGATGGGCGTGTTCCAGATGTGATCGGCGGGGTAGATCGTGCAGCCGCCCAGCACAGGCGGGGCAGCCAGCGCAACGGCAAAGACGGGGAAGAGCAGCGAACCGGCCAGCAGATACACAAG
>JAPKMV010000661.1 GCA_026645635.1 Caldilineaceae bacterium | reverse complement strand
GTACAACGATAACGTCTGTGGCGCACGTTATCAATTTTCCAGGTTGACAGTATCGCACACTATGAGTAAAGATAGGCAATGGTACGATGCACGCGTAATGTTTGCCGCGCGACAAGGAAACCAGATGGACGCCACAGCGATCCGCACACTCTATGACCAACAGATACTCTCCCAAGTCCACGCCATTGGTGTGGAGACCGTGTGTCTCCCCGGCCTGCGCTACAGCACGATGACCACCAGCGCGGGCCGCTCCACCTGGGTGACGTACACCCGGCTCGCCGCGGATGAGGTCGATGCGGCCATCGACACGGTGCTCGCCGCCCACGGCCCCGGCGGCGAACTCGAATGGAAGACCTTCGATCTCGATACGCCGGCCGACCTGCGGGCGCGCCTGGCGCGACGCGGCTTTGAACCGGAGGAGCAGGAGGCGCTGCTGGCATTGGATTTGGACGCCGTCGACGCCGCTTTCTGGCAAGTGGCGCCCTGCACCATCCGCCAACTGACGTCGGTGAACGACTTCACCGCGTTGGCCGCCGTGCACCAGGCGATCGACGGCGAAGATTGGAGCCGCTTTGCCGAACAGCTCGCGGCGGAATATCTGGCTGCGCCGGAGCGCATGAGCGTCTACGTGGCTGACGTCGACGACCAACCCGTCAGCGTGGGCTGGATTCGCTTCCACCCTGGCAGCGCCTTCGCCGACCTGTGGGGCGGCGCGACGCTGCCGACCTACCGTGGGCGCGGCATCTATCGCGCATTGGTAGCGGCGCGGGCGCGGGATGCGCAGGCGCGCGGCGCCCGCTTTCTCACCGTCGATGCCGGCCCCATGAGCCGCCCGATTTTGGAACGGCTGGGCTTCCAGTTTCTCATGTACACGCAGCCCTACATGTACCGGCAGCAGCCACCCGCGCAGGCCCAATGATCGATGCTTGCCGCCATCTCCCGTCCGCCGATTCCCGCGGATGGCAAAGGGCAAATCTGCGGAATCGGCGCCAATCGCGCATTGGCTGATTTGAGAGTAGCATTACAGAGTGAGACGTGATACACTGGCTCTGGCACGCGTCGGTTATGTCGTGCGCAAGCTGATTTACCCCAACAGGAGATATGATGGCAGTCAAGCTCTACGTCGGCAACTTGTCCTATAAGAGCACCGAAGAGGAACTCCAAAGGCTTTTTGCCCAGGCCGGCACGGTCAAGTCCGCAAGCATCATCAAAGATCGAGATTCGGGTCGCTCCAAAGGCTTCGGTTTCATCGAAATGGAAACCGACAGCGAAGCCCAGGCCGCGATCAACATGTTCAATGGTAAGTCGTTTCAAGACCGTGCGTTGACGGTGAACCTGGCTCGCCCGCGCGAAGAACGCGGCGGCGATCGCCCCCCCCGTTCGGGCGGCGGCGGCAACCGCTACGATGACCGCAACCGCGACCGTGACCGCAGCTCGCGCTACTGACACCACTTCCCAGGCGACAGCCGCCCGCAACCGCTGCCACGGCTGTTTGCTGGGCCTTGCGGTGGGCGATGCGCTCGGCGCCACAGTAGAATTTCAGCCGCGCCATTCTTTCCCACCCTTGACCGACATGGTTGGGGGTGGAGTTTTCGCGCTTGCCCCCGGTCAGTGGACCGACGATACCTCGATGGCGCTCTGTATGGCGGCCAGCCTGGTCGCCTGCCGCGGCTTCGATGCCGCCGACCAGATGCGGCGCTACTGGGCCTGGTATCAGGACGGCTACTTCAGCAGCACCGGCCGCTGCTTTGACATCGGCAATGCCACGCGCCAGGCGCTGCACCGCTATCACACAACCGGCGATCCCTTCAGCGGCTCCCCCGACCCGTACAGCGCCGGCAATGGCTCGCTCATGCGGCTGGCGCCCGTGCCGATCTTCTACTTTGCCGACCCGACCGCCATGCGCCACTACGCCGCCGAAAGCTCGCGCACAACCCACGCCGCCGCCGAATGTCTCGACGCGTGCCGCCTCTTTGCCGCGATTCTCTGGCGGGCGTTGGCGGGGCAGGAGAAGGAACAGGTGTTGTTTGGCGGTGATCCGGCCTTCGTGGCTGCGCCCGCCATCCAGGCCATTGCCCGAGGCGACTATCGCGCAAAAGCGGAAGCCGAGATTCAGGGTTCCGGCTATGTGGTCAAGAGCCTGGAGGCCGCCCTCTGGTGTTTTCTGAACACAGATTCCTTTGCAGCCGCAGTGCTGGCCGCCGCCAACCTGGGGGATGACGCCGACACCACCGCAGCGATCTGTGGCCAGGTGGCCGGCGCCTACTACGGCGCTGCGGCCATCCCGCCGCGCTGGTTGGGGCTGCTAGCCCGCCGCGAGACGATCGTCGCGCTGGCCGATGAACTGCTAAACGAAGGTGAGAGGGTGAGAGGGTGAGTGGGTGAAATGCCTCACCCCATCACCCCATCACCCCATCACCCTCTCACTTCTCCCGCGTCACCTGAATCTCCTGCGGCGGATTCTGCGCCTTGCGTCCCAGGACACTGGCGATGATGCGCAGGTTCTCGTCGAGGGTGACGCGCGCCTGTTCGGTCAGGTTGGCGCGTGCCTGGTCAGCGGCTTTGACCTGCTCCTCGACGCTGCTGCGATAGTTGTCCACCATCTGCTGCACGTCGGCCTCGGCCAGTTCGCCCCGTTCGACACAGCGTTCCAGGATCGCGCCGGCCTGGTCTTTGGCCAGCGCCGCTGCGCCGATGCCGGCCAGCAGCGCGTTGCGCCCGAAAAGATAGACGTTGGCGGCCTGGATGATGGCGTCGTTGCGCAGGTCGATCAGGCGTTCCTGCATGGTCGGTTGGGTCTGGTTGTCCATGATGCTGCTCCTTGCTTTGGCTTGCTCTCATTTTTGTCCATTATACCAGTGTTGGCCAACCACACCCCAAACCCGCAGGCAGCCCGCCTATCGCCCTTTCCGCAACATCTGTTATGATTGAAGCAGAATCACGCCTGATTATCGACAGCCATTCAATGGTCTTTATCGGCGATAAGGAATCTCACGCGAAGGCGCAAAGACGCCAGGAGAAAAACGCTTTGCGACTTTGCGTCTTTGCGTGCCAAAAAGCTATTGCCGATAAAGT
>JAPKMV010000660.1 GCA_026645635.1 Caldilineaceae bacterium | reverse complement strand
TGGCGGTGATACGTTCCTGCGCGATCGCGGCGCGGCGGGCCAGCAGGTCGGCGATGCGCGCTTCGGCGTCGCCGGGCGCGGGCAGCCGCTCCAGCAGCAGCGTGCGCCCGGTGGGGCGGTAGTGAAGCCGGTTCTGCGCCTGCCACTGGAGCAGCGCCGTCTCGAACGTGGCCAACGGGAGCGCGGCGGACGCGGCCATGTCCGGGAAGTCGCCGGCCACCACGCTTTGCTCCAACAGGCCGACGCGGGCGGCGAACTCCTCCCAGGCGGGGTCGTGGACATAGGGGCCGCGCTGCGGCTGGCGCTGCAGCGTCACCGTGCGCGGCGCGTCGTAGTGGCGGCGCACCAGCCCGGTCTGCTCCAGCAGGCTCAGCCCAACGCGCAGATCGTGCTCCGGCACCTGGGCGGCCTGCGCCAGGTCCGCCAGGATGAACGGGCCCGCGCTGCGCCCGCCCAGCCCCTGCACCAGCGCAGCATAGATGCGGCGCAGCGCCTCCAGGTCGAGGCGATCCTGGCGGGCCAGCCGCGCCAGCATGGCTTCGTCGCCGCTGCTGTAGAGGAGCACGCAGTGGGCCGGCTGCCCGTCGCGCCCGGCACGGCCGATCTCCTGGTAGTAGCCTTCCACCGAGTCGGGCAGGCCGAAGTGGACGATGAAGCGGATGTCGGCCTTGTCCACGCCCATGCCGAAGGCGATAGTGGCGACGACGACCGCCAGCCGCCCGGCCATGAAGTCGTCCTGGATCGCGCTGCGGTCGGCCAGCCCGGCGTGGTAGGCCGCAGCCTGGACGCCCTGACTGCGCAGGAAGGCGGCCAGTTCCTCGCAGCGCTGGCGCGAGCGGGCATAGACGATGCCGGGGCCGGGCAGCTCGGCCAGGAGCGCGGCCAGCGCGTGGATGCGTTCGTCGTCGTCGCGCACCCGCACCGCGCTCAATTGCAGGTTCGGGCGGAAGGTGTCGCCGGCCAGCACGCGCACCCGCGTCCCCGGCGCAAACAACTGCTGCTCGATGTCCTGGCGCACCCGCGGCGGCGCGGTGGCGGTCATCGCCAGCAGCGGCGGGCTGCCCAGGTCGCGGTGCACCTGGGCCAGGTGCAGAAAATCAGGGCGAAAGTCATGGCCCCAGAGTGAGACGCAGTGCGCCTCGTCGATCACCAGCCGGCTGATCCCCGCGGCGCGCAGCGCAGCGAGGAAGGGCTGCTGGCGCAGCCGCTCCGGCGCCACGTAGACCAGGCGATACTGGCGCGCGGCCAGGAGGGTCATGGCGCGGCGCAGTTCGTCGCCGTCCATGCCGCTGTTGATCGCCACGGCCTGTTGGCGCAGGGGCGGCGGCAGGCTGTCGAGCTGATCCTTCATCAGCGCGATGAGCGGGGAGATGACCAGCGTCAGCCCCGCGCCGGTGAAGGCAGGCAGTTGGTAACAGAGCGACTTGCCCGCGCCGGTGGGCAGGATGGCCAGGACGTGCTCCCCGCGCGCAACCGCGGCCATCACCTCGGCTTGACCCGGCAGCAGGTTCGTATAGCCAAAGAGCCGCTGCGCCTGCTGGGCGAGTTGGCGGCGCTCGGCGGCGGAGACCGCGGCATCCTGGATCGGCGTGACTGGCGCCAGCGGGGTCGCGGCCGGGCGCGGCGCCGGCGCGGGTGGCGGCGCCGCACGCACCAGATTGATCTGTTCCAGCAGGCGCTGGCGGTCGCGGTCGAAGCGGGCGATCAGTTGCTCGTTGAGCTGCTGCACGCGCAGCGCGTCGCCGCTGCGCTGGAAGAAGTTGCGCAGCGCAACCAGTTCGGGCACGCTCAACTCGATGGTGCGGGCAGCGCGGTCGATGGCTTTGTGGGCAAACGCGGTCGCGCTGACCAGGTCGCCGCGGCGTTCATAGACCTGCACGAGACCGAGGAGGGGCTGGCGATTCTCGCGGTTGGCGTGGGCCAATTGCTGGAAAAGCTGTTCAGCGGCATCCAGTTGACCCTGGGCGAGAAACAGATCGCCCTGCACCTGAAGGCTGAGTGGCGCGGTGGCGCTGTAGTTTTGCAGCGCGGCCACCATCCCAGCGGCTGCGGGGAAATCACCGCTTTCGATGTAGATCTGGGCGAGCGCCACCAGCGTGGAGGCGGCTGCGCTGCGCCGCAGCCGTTCCTGATAGAGGGCAACGGCCTCCTGCGTGCGTCCCAGCCCGCGCCAGGCTCGCGCCCGCATTTCCAGCGCGGGGTTGGTGCTCTCTTCCGCCAGACATTGCTGCGCCTCGGCGTAGGCTTCCCAGCGCAGCAGAAAGTCGACGACGCGTGTGCGCAGGTCATCGGGCATGGTGCGCACCTGCGCCGGGGTCAGCGCCAATTGGCGCAAGAGAGAAGCCATCGTGCTGGTCTTGCGGCCTATGCCTGTGGTTCAGCGTCGCGCAGGGCCAGGGCGCGCGGTGCCCGCTGTACGACAGTATCGATCACGAACGAGGTGGCCAGAATAGGCGGACGCAGATCGACCGACAGGTTTGTAGGGCGATTTGCCAAATCGCCCCACTGCCTGCCTTGCGCCACAACTGTTGGGTTGCTGCCGCCCAAGTGTACCGGAAAGGCGAGTGAGTACATGATGGCCTCAAATGGCGACAGCCGGTGGTGTCATGGCGCCGTTCGGCTGCAAGGTTTGAGTAACTTGATGCTTGTGGCGTAAGCGCCGCTTTGCAGAACTATATCACATCAGCAGCCGGCCTGTGAGTCGGCAAATCTTTGGCAAAAAAGACGCTTTGTCGTCACCGTAAACAGTAGTCTTTATCGGCGATAAGGAATCTCACGCCAAGACGCAAAGACGCCAGGAGAAAAACGCTTTGCGACTTTGCGTCTTTGCGTGCCCAAAAGCTATTGCCGATAAAGCCTAGTGCAGGAACTCTCCCTCGCCAATAACTTGTTGAGCGGTAACATTCCGCCGCAACTGGTTGATCTTGTCAACCTGCGAATCCTGGGCTTGAATATCTGCAAATCTTCCCGGCGCCCGGCACGGACTTGAGCCAATCCTACGCGCTGGACCTGTCGGTGACCGGCGGCATCGAGCCGGCGGAGGTGGGCAAGGTCTTCTTGCCGCTTGTGGACAAGTA
>JAPKMV010000065.1 GCA_026645635.1 Caldilineaceae bacterium | reverse complement strand
GATGATGATCGCCGGTGGGTTGGCTGGATTGGCGGGTGCAGTCGAAACGCTTGGCCTCAACCACAAATTTGCCCCCGAATTCACCGGCGCCGTGGGTTTCGACGGCATCACCGTGGCATTGTTGGGGCAGACGAACCCGATCGGGGTCGTGCTCTCGGCCTTTCTGCTGGCGGCGATGGACGCCGGCGCCTCGCAGATGCAGTTCGATGCGCGTGTCTCGCCCGACATCATCCAGATCATCCAGGCGCTGGTGCTCGCTTTTGTGGCCGCACCGTTGATCATTCGCCAGATCTATCGGATCCGAAAACCGGCAGGGGAAGTCGACGCCACTGTCTTTAGCAGCGGATGGGGGAAATAGCCTATGTCTGCCGCCGCAACTGTCGCCATGCCAAAGGCCAAACGCCGTTTCCGCACCGGCACGATCGTGCTGGCCGTGGCAGGTATCCTCTTTCTGACGATGGTGATCCTGGTCAACACCGTGGACGCATTCGGAGACAACACCTGGCTGCGCGTCTTCTTTAGCGTGAGCGCCCTGAACTTCACGCTGCGCGCCAGTGTGCCATTGATCCTGGGTGCGCTCTGCGGCATCCTCTGCGAACGCACGGGCATCGTCAACATCGGCATCGAAGGCATGATGCTGGCCGGCGCCTTCGCTGCCTTCGTCGCCAAGGTGTCCACCAACCACTGGCCGTTGATGGGCAGCCTCCTCTTTGGCGTCGTCATCGCGCTGGCGGTGGGCGCGCTGATGGGCCTGCTCCACGGCGTGATGTCGATCCGCTACAAGATGGACCAGATCATCTCCGGCACGGTGTTGATCATTCTGGCCGCAGGCGTGACTGCCTATCTCTTCGACCGCAACGCGGTGGCCGAAGGCAAGTTTTCGGCTGTTGCAATTCCGGGGCTGGCGCAGATTCCAGTGGTCGGCGAAGTGATCTTTCAGAACCCGCCGATCACCTATGCGGCGCTCATTCTCGTTGTGGTCGTCCATTACGGCCTCTTCTACACGCGCTGGGGATTGCGTTCGCGCGCCTGCGGCGAGCATCCCCGTGCGGCCGACACGGTGGGCATCAACGTCAACCGCTACCGCTATTTCAACACGATGATCGGTGGGAGTCTGGCCGGGCTGGCCGGTGGCTTCTTGGTGCTGGAAGCGGTGGGCCAGTTTCAGGAGGGGATGACGGCCGGACGCGGCTTCATTGCGCTGGCAGCGATGATCTTCGGCAACTGGATGCCCTTCGGCGCAGCCGGCGCCGCGGTGCTCTTCGGCTACACCCAGGCCCTGCAGAACGAGCTGCTGCTGGCCGGCGTCACTGCCGTTCCACGCCAGTTCGTGAGCATGATCCCCTACATCGTGACGATTGTTGCCGTCTCCGGCTTTGTAGGCCGGGTGCGGGCGCCGGCGGCGGAAGGCAAGGTGTACGAGACGGAGGGTGGATCAGAATAGGTTCGTAGATCACCTGCACCTGACAGTCTCTACGCCCAGCCTGGTGCGCAATGCCTGAGGATCAAGAGAACAAAGTTGAGTACAGCGACCAGCCGTCACTCATCGACGATCAGGTGTATATCGGTGAGAAGCGCTCAGGTTACAGCGGTCGCTTTATAGCGTACGTCGATCTGAGCGCCAAGCTGGAACAGTGGACAAAAGATACAGCAGTCGCAATTTCCAACGGAGCAAGCAGCGCGCTGTGGGTTCCAAAAGAGATCAAGCAACGCGCCAGAGATCTGCTCAGGGAACGTCATGGAAGGCAGACTGTACGCTACCGCTTGCTGGCAATCCTGATCTTCCTGGCCGTTGAGGCACACCTGCCGCAGATCGATACCTTGTTCATCGATCGGGACTACGCGGGGGCGGAGGCAGAGGCCACGATCAAGAATTTGTTGCTGCACTTGCTGCATCAGAATGGATACACCTTTGGCGCCAGTTTTATTCGGTTTGCGAATGTGAAAGGCTCAGGCGCCGATAGAACTGCAAGGCGAACATACGTCGGAAAAGAATCTCCTCCCAGGCAAGTTGCCTGGGAGGAGATCATGACCCAAATGCAGAAGCTGGGGAAGGCCACTAAGGGCCATAAACGCCGCATTGCTTAGAACGACTGGCTACGTCTAGCGTTGCGGCCACCCAGCTCTCCACGCTTACTATATCACACGTCGGCAATCGTGTCATCCAGGAGTTGCGAATTGGACGCATCCACCACACCTGTACTCGAAGTCCGCAACATCACCAAGAAGTTTCCCGGTGTCATCGCCAACCAGGACGTCAACATCCGCCTGATGCCCGGCGAGATTCTGGCGCTGCTCGGTGAGAACGGCGCGGGCAAATCGACGCTGATGAACATCGTGTACGGTCTCTACCACCCCACCTCAGGCGAGATCCTGGTGAATGGCGAGCCGGTGGTCTTCCACACGCCGCGCGACGCCATCGCCCGCGGCATCGGCATGGTGCATCAACATTTCCAACTCGTGCCGGTGATGACGGTGGTCGAAAATGTGATGCTGGGTGACGAGAGCACGAAACTCGGCAAACTCGACCGCAAGCTGGTGGCCGCGCGCATCACCGAACTTTCCGAACGCTACAACCTGGCCGTCGACCCACACGCCATCATCGAAGACCTGCCGGTGGGCGTGCGCCAGCGCGTGGAGATCATCAAGGCGCTCTACCGCAAGGCCGACATCCTCATCCTGGACGAGCCGACCGCCGTGCTGACACCGCAGGAGATCGAAGGGCTTTTCCAGGTCATGGAACTCCTGCGCGGCCAGGGCAAGTCGATCATCTTCATCACCCACAAGCTCAAGGAAGTGCTGCACATCGCCGACCGCATCGTCGTGCTGCGCGGCGGCAAGACCGTCGGCGAAGCTGACCCCAAGACCGCCACCCAGGCCAGCCTGGCGTCGATGATGGTCGGGCGCGAAGTAATCCTTACCGTCGAAAAAGAAGCAGCCCGCCCCACGGAAGTGGTGCTGGAACTGGAAGGCATCTCCGCCCGCGATGACCTGGGCCAACCTGCGCTGCGTAACGTCTCGCTCCAGGTGCATGCTGGCGAGATCGTCGGCGTGGCGGGCGTGCAGGGCAACGGGCAGACCGAATTGGTGGAAGTGATCACCGGGCTGCGCCATGCTGACAGCGGACACACGCGCATCAACGGCAAAGAGATGACCAACACCAGCCCGCGCCACATTACCGTCGAGGGCGAAAGCTGCCACGTGCCGGAAGACCGCCACGCCTACGGGATGGTCGACAGCTATTCGATCGCGCACAACCTGGTGCTCAACACCTACTTTCAACCGCCCTTTGCCCGCAACGCCACCATCAACGAAAAGGCGATCAACGAGCATGCGGCCAAGTTGGTCGAGAAGTTCGACGTGCGCACCCCAAGCGTGCAGACCGCAGGGCGCAGTCTCTCCGGCGGCAACCAGCAAAAAATGGTCGTGGCGCGTGAGTTCAGCCGCCCGATCAAGCTGCTGATCGCCGCACAACCGACCCGCGGCATCGACGTCGGCTCTATCGAATTCATCCACAATCAGATCGTCGCCAAACGGGACGAAGGAATTGCCGTGCTCGTCGTCAGCTCGGAGCTTGACGAAATCATGGCGCTCTCCGACCGGATTGTCGTGATGTACAAGGGTGAGATCATCGACATCGTGCCGCGTGCGGAAGCCACGCGTGAAGGGTTGGGGCTGCTGATGGCGGGCATCAAGGCATAGCGCCGCACAGCCACGACAAGGCGATTGGGTGCGTGCAGGTGGCTGTCACACCTCCTGCATGCGCGCGACACAAATCAGGCGCCTATCTGTTATGACCGCCAGCCGCTCGCGTCTCAAATCCACCTTACCCAAACGCGCCACCTGGGGCGAACCGCACCCGCCAGCAGAGGCCGGCCCGAACTCCCCCCGAAGTGCGGCGCAGGCGCCAGCCGCCGGCGACTCAGGCGCGGCGCGGCGGCGCTCCACGCGCACGACCACCAGCAAACGCCGCCTCCAGCGACGCGTGACGCCACTGGAGGTGCTGCAATATCCGCTGCAGGCCACCCGCCGCGCCGTTTTCGACCTGCGCCGCTTCTTGATCGTCATTGCGCTGACCGGCGCCGTGCTGCTTGTGCCACCGCCGCCGGGTTTGAGCGAAGAAGGGCTGCGCGCCATCGCACTCTTCGTCTTCACCGGCAGCATTCTGGCGCTGGAACCGGCCCCGCTGCCCATCTCCGCGCTGTTGGTGCCAGTGGCGCAGGTGGCCTTGGGCATCGACAACGTCCAGGGGGCATTCAGCGCTTTTGCCCAGCCGACGGTCTTCCTCGTACTCTCCAGCCTCTTCCTGGCCGAGGCGCTGCGCAAACATGGCTTGACGCGACGGCTGGCCATCTACGCCATCGTGACCAGCGGCGGCGCAGTGCCCCGGCTCATCCTCAACGTGATGCTGCTCACTGCCCTGTTGAGTATGTGGGTGCTCAACACCGCAACGACGGCTGTGCTCATCCCGCTGGCCATCACCGTAGCGCAGTATGTGCCGCAGCAGGAACATGCCAAGCGCGTCGTCGCCACGCTGGTGTTGGGGATTGCGTTTGCCGCCAGTCTCGGCGGTATGAGCACGGTTGTAGGCAGCGGCGAAAACGCGATTGCTGCGGGGTACCTGGCCACTGCCGGCAGCTTTGGCTTTCTCGACTGGATGATCTACGCCGTGCCACTGGTGGCCGGCCTGTTGGTGATGACCTGGTGGCTGCTGCTGCGTTTGATGAAGCTGCCGCCGCTGCACCTGGATCTGCGCATGGCGAAACGCGAACTGGTGCGCATCGGCGTCATCACACCGACCGAGCGGCGCATCCTGGTGGTGCTGGCCTGGTGCGTGGTGCTGTGGGTGGGCGGCAGCGCGATTGAGAATTGGTTGGGGCTGCCCGATACGCTGCTGAGCAGCACCGTCGTTTCCATCGGCGCCGTGGCCTATCTTTCGTTCAGCGACACCATCGACTGGAATGACCTCAAGGGGGTCAACTGGGGTGTCTTTCTGGTGATCGGCGCCGGCTTCACCCTGGGCGATGCGCTGGCCAAGAGCGGCGCCAACGCCTGGTTTGCCAGTGTGCTGTCGCCCGTACTTACAACGCTGCCCGCCGCCGTCGTGATCTTCGCCGTCGTCGCCATTGCCTTCACGATTACACAGTTCATCAACAATGTGGCCCTCGGCGCCATCCTCACGCCCGTGCTGATGGGCGTGGCGCAGGCAAGCGGCGTCCCCGCAGAACGGCTGGTGCTGCCGGCCATTATCACCCTGGGGTTGGCCTTCACTCTGCCGGGCGGCTCGGCGCGGATGACGCTGGTCGCCGTGTCCGGCGCGGTGGAGCGCAGCCAGATGGTGCGCGTCGGCCTGCTGATCGCGCTGCCCGCGGCGCTGGTAGTGGCGCTGTACTTTACGATTCTGGGCATTGCCGGCTTGATCTAGTGCGGGTAGGTGCCAAGGCGGGGGCGATGGACGCGCAACCGGACACGCCGCGGCGTGTCCGGTTGCGGAGAAGACTAGAACTTACTGCAGTTCAATGGTCACATTCACATCTGCGATCGTCATCATGGGCAGGATCATCTGCTCGATCAACTGGGTCAACCCAGGGTTGTCGGCCAGCGTGGCGCCCGCCAACGGCTTGGCCAGCCCCCAGAGTGCGCCCAGCGATGTGGCGTCATAGGCCACGCTGAGCACTTCCTCACCGCTCGCCAGAATTGTCAGACCATCGGGCTGCACGGTGAGGTTGATGGTGTCCGCGCCGAGGCCGCCCAGAATGCTCATCACTTCCGGCGGCAGGGTCGGCAGCGTGACGCCCAAGGCGCCGAGCGTCGCCGCGGGAATGCCGCCGAACGAGACGATCTCGCCGTTATCGACGACGATATTGGCGCGGATCACCGGCGGGGCAACATCCGGCGCGGCGGGAATCGTCACGGCTGGCGCAGCGCTGCCGCCGCCCGGCAGTTCGATCGCCGCAGCAACGCCGCCCTTGGCCAGGATATCCAGCCCGGCGTTGATCAATTCGGGGCTAACCCCGGCCTGGCTGCTTACGATGCCGGCAATGGCAGTTCGTCCCGCCGGTGTGAAGTTGATCGTCGGCAGTTGCTGGCCATTGACTGCCAGGTCGATGCTCTGGTCAGAGGCGCGCACGTTGAGGCTGCCGATGCCGGCGTCGATCAGCGGCTGGAGACTATCCATCGGAACCGAAACGTTTGGAATGTCCAGCCCGAATGCATTGACGCCGCCACCCTCCGTCAACCGGAGGTTGATGTCCGGCAGCGTAATTTCGGCCGGTGCGCCGTTGAAGCCCACATTCACATTCAGGTCCAGCGACGGCAGCCGCGGGAGCAGACCGTTAACAATATCCGCTGCGGGGCCGGCGGGCAGCAGCGGCGTCAACATGCTCTGCAGCGTCGTCAGCGAGGAATCATTGTAGGCAATCACCGGCAGCGGATTGCCGTTGAGCGCAAGATGCAGCCCATCAGGCTGGGTGTCCACCGTCACATCGCCGATGCCAAACTGTTGCAGCATGCCCATCGTGCCGGCGTCCAGAGCCAGAGGGATGCCCAACGTGCTGGCAGGAATTCCGGCAATCAGCGCCTGACCGCTCGAATCGAAGGAGAGGAAGCCAATGTCGATGGGCGGTGTGGTCTCGGCTGGCGCAGACGGCTGGAAGGGCGTCGGCCCCGTCCATTTGGGGATATTCAGCGCCGGCGCGCCCTGGGCTGGCGGCAGATTCAGCGCAACACCCACGCCCACATTGCGCAGCATCGGCAGATAGTCAGCCGCGAGGGCTGCCGATGGCGTCTGGCGCAGGAGATCCTGGAGATTGCCCTGCGACTCATCGTTCCAGATCACGTTGAGGGCGTCTTCACCATTCTTCAAGACCGAGACGCCCTCGAAACCAACGCGCGCCTCAAGCCGCTGTGCATCGCCCATCGTCTGCATCAACTGCACCTGGTCGGGCGTCAGGACTTGACCCAGACCGAGGCCGTAGATATTGGCGTTGCCGCTGGCGTCCACGTTGACCGGCAGGGAAGGCAGATTCATCCAGGACTGGCCGCGGCTGTCCACTTCGCCACTGCCGCCACAGGCCACCAACGTGAACGCGGCAAGCAGCACAACCAGGATGACCAGGAGAATCGGCAAAAGCTTGCGTCTTTCCTGCATATGCAGTCTCCTTACAATATGTGTGGATTCATCGAACGAGTGGTAGGAAATCGGGCCGCGTACCAGTGCGAACCGTGCATCACTTCAAACTGCCGCCATCATACACCATAACGAGTGAACACACAAGCAACCTCAAAACCCAATCGCAGAACCGGCGCCGCGGTCACGCCCTGCGCAGCACCATCCGGTTTGCCAGCGCCTGGCGCATGGCATCCTGGTCGCTCCACGGATACTCGACCTCGCCAAAGCACATGCTGCGCTCGTGGCCCTTGCCAAAGGACGCAACGACATCGCCCGTGCGCGCCATGTCCACCGCAAACTGGATCGCCGCCGTGCGGTCGGGCACGATCGCATAGCGGTCCGCACCGACCGACTCACGCACCCCGCGTTCGATCTCGCGGCAGATTTCCCCCAGATCCTCGGTGCGCGGGTCTTCCGCGGTGATCACGGTGAAATCGGCAAGCTGGCCGCTGACCCGCCCCATGAGATAACGTTTGGCGCGGTCGCGCAGCCCCGCCGAGCCGAAGACTGCAATCAGCCGCCCTGGCGGATCGCCCACACCAACCAGCGGGCGCAGTGTGTGCAAGGCGCGTTCCAGGCTCACCGGCGTGTGGGCAAAATCGACCACGGCCAGGAAATCCGGCGCGCCGGCGATGCGTTCCATGCGCCCACTCACGCCAACCATCTGCGCGATCCCCTGTTGGATGGCCGCGGGGTCGATGTCCAGTGCCAGCGCCACCGTCACCGCACAAAGCACGTTCGACACATTGAATTCGCCGAGCAGCCGGCTCTCCAGGGGAAACGCGCCGCCCCACCACGTCACGGTGAAGCGGGTGGCGTCGGTGGCGTAACGGATGTCTGTGGCGGCGACATCCAGGTGCGTCTGATGGGGGCCGCCAATGCCGTAGCTGCGCACCGGCACGGCGACACCGCGCGCCGCCGCCGCCTCGGCCAGCGCGGCCAGCAGCGCGCCGTAGCTGCCTGCGTCATCGGCGTTGAGCACGGCGCAGCGCGCAATGCCCGGCTTGGCAGGCGATTGGTAGAGGCTGCGAAAGAGCAGCGCCTTGGCGGCGACATAGGCGTCGCGCGTGCCATGATAGTCGAGGTGCTCGTGGGTGATATTGGTCACCGCGGCAATGTCGAAGTCCACGGCGGCCACGCGCCCCTGATGCAGGCCGTGGCTGGTGCTCTCCACCACGGCGTAGGTGCAGCCGGCGTCAACCATCTGGCGCAAGAAGCGCTGCACCTCCGGGGCATCCGGCGTGGTGACGTGGAAACCGGTGTCAATCTCACTGCCGCCGATGCGGGCGCTCACCGTGGTGATGACGCCCACGCGACCGGTGGGAGCGTCCGCGGACGTGGTGGCCGCCTTGAGAATCGCCTCGATCAGCGTGGCGGTCGTCGTCTTGCCGTCGGTGCCGGTGACGCCGATCACTGCCAAATCGCGGCTGGGAAAGCCTTGCAGCGCGGTGCTGCAGGTGGCAAGCGCCTGGCGGCTGTCGCGCACTTCGACGTAGGGCGCAGCGGCCGCCAACATCCCATCGGCCAGCAGGCGGCTGTACGGCGCGGTGCCAAGCACCGCCGCGGCGCCCCGGTCGATGGCATTGCCGATGTACTGGTGGCCGTCGGTGCGTTCGCCAGCCACGGCGACAAACAGCGCGCCGGGGCCAACACGGCGGCTGTCGGCGGTCACCGCGTTGATGGCAACCGTTGCGGGATCGACGCCGCCGTGGCAACGAGCGTCTGGCAGCAGCGTCAGCAGATGGGCCAGGGTGAGCATGACCGGTTCCTCAGATATGTCAGATGTCGCGCGGGCCGCGGACAATGGCGATGCCGGTGGCGATGACCAATGCCAGCAACAACAAGGAGGCGGACAAGAGCACCGCGGGCAGGCGTGCGTTGACTTCGGCCACAATGTCGATGGGGATCGGCGTCGCGGTGGGAATAGGGCTGGCCGTGGCCGTCGCCGCGGTCGTGGCGGTCGCCGACGGCAGGACGGTGGGGGTAGGCGGTGCGGCCACGTCGGGCGTCAGGTCGCGCGTCGGTGTTGGCGAGGGCGCACCCGGCAGCGCTGTCGGCTGGCGCGTGGGCGCCGTGACGGGTGTGCTGGTGGGCAGCATGGCCGGCGGCAGCGTCGGCAGCAGCGGGCGGCCCGCGGCGATGCTGCGTCCCAGTTCGCGTACTTGGGCTGCGACCAGATCCGCCGTGTCGATGTCCGGCGGCGGCGTTTCTAGCGTGACTGGCAGGGGCGTGGCTGTAGGCGCCACCAGTGTCAGCGCAGCGGTCGCGGTGACGGCGGCGGTGGCCATGAGCGCCGGTGTTGCCGTCGGCCGCGGCGTCCGCGTGAGCGTGGGCGTAGCGGTGTCGGTGGGCGTGGGCGTATTGGTGGGCAGCGGCGTCGCGGTGAACGTGGGCGTTGTCGTCGGCGTATGAGTCGGCGTGGCGGTGTTGGTTGGCGTCGGCGTGTCGGTGGGCGTGGGTGTGAGGGTCGGCGTCGGCGTCGCCGTGGCCAGCGCCGCGCGCACATCCAGCGGCGGCATGGCGCTGACCGACGCAAAGGTCAGTCCCTCATCATCGCTGCGCAGCACCCAGGCGTCCGCCGTACCGGCATAGATGGTGCGCGGGGCGCGGGCGGTGTTGGCCAGCGCGTAGACGGGCGCAGTGTAAGCAACGCCATCAACGGCAGCCTGCGCCCAGGCATCGTCGGCGCCCACCCACAGGCCGTTTTCTGTGCCAAGCACCAACAGGCGGCCCGAACCGACAATATCGTAGTAGACCGTGGCCGGCGCGCTGGCCACCCGGCTCCAGGCTGCGCCGTCGGCGCTGACATAGAGGGAAGAGGTTGTGCCAGCGTACAGCGCATCCGCCGCAGCCCAGAGGCTGTAGACAATGCCTTGATCGGGAAAGGTGGGAATCGGCTGCCACACCACGGCGCCCGCAGGCAGACGATAGATGCCGTTGTGGGTGCCGGCGTAGAGATCGCCGGCGTAAGTGGTCAGTTCGCGGATGCGGCGGGCGTCGCCGGTGAGACCGGCGTCGAGGCGCGTCCAGGTTTCGCCCTCATCCACGCTGCGCAGGACGCCATCGAAGCGCGTGCCGGCATAGACGACCGCGCGACCCGCCTCGACCGTCGTGTAGAGTTCGCCGACGGCGCTGGTGGCGCTCAACAGACCGCGGAAAGTCTCAAGTTCGGTCCAGGTGGCGCCGCCGTCGATGCTGCGAAAGAGAAAGCCTGACCCGCCGTCAGCGGCATAGGCGATGCGTGCGTTGCGCGGGTCGAAGGCAACGGCGGCAAAGCTGATGTTGGCAGGCAGGTCGGGCGTGGAGTTGGCCCAGGTGACGGCGCCGTCCGTGGAGAGGTAGATGCCGGCGGGCTGCGGCGAGTTGAGCACACCCGCGATCACCTGGTTGGGCGCACCGGGGCCAACGGCCAGACTCAACACAGCATTCGGCGTGGGCGGGCTGCCCTGGGCAAAGAGGA
>JAPKMV010000659.1 GCA_026645635.1 Caldilineaceae bacterium | reverse complement strand
AGCGCATCAGCGGCTACACCGTCGCGGAGGTGGTGGCCATGCGCTGTTGGGGGGAACTGGTGCTGGAGGAGGATCGGCCCACCTTCGACCGGGAGATTATGGCGTTGGCGCCCGGCGAAGGCTCCTTCTGCGAGCTGCGTCTCCGCCACCGCGGGGGAGCGGTCGTTTGGGTGGAGGCGACCGCCGAGTGTGTGGCGGACGCGGCAGGGCGCCGGCTTTACGGCGCGCTGGTCGATATCACCGCACGCAAGCAGGCCGAAGTGGCCCTGCGCCAGAGCGAGGAGAAGGCGCTGGCGCTGCTCAATGCCATCGGTGACGCCGCCTTCTTGATCGATCCAGAGGGGCGCGTGCTGGCCCTGAACTTGGAAACAGCCCGGCGGCTGGGGCGTGACGGCGGTGAGATCCTTGGCCGGTCGATCTACGATCTGCTGCCGCCGGATGTGGCCCGGCGACGGCAGGCCAAAGTGCAGACGGTGTTGATCACACGCCAGCCCGTGCGCTTCGAGGACGTGCACTCCGGCGCCATCATCGATAACAGTATGTACCCAATCGTCAACGCCGACGGGGAAGTGATCCAGGTGGCCATTTTCGGTCGCGACATCACACGGCAGCGCCAGACGGAGGAAGGCTACCACACCCTCTTCACCGAAATGTTGGAAGGGTTCGCGCTGCATGAGATCATCTGTGACGAGCACGGCGTCCCAGTAGACTATCGTTTCCTGGCCGTCAACCCGGCGTTCGAGCAAATGACCGGGTTGCGCGCGTCCGAGGTGGTCGGCCAGACCGCGCTGACCGTGAGGCCGGAGATCGAGCACTACTGGGTCGAGACCTATGGCCGTGTGGCGTTGACGGGGCAACCGGCGTTCTTGGAACAGTACGCACAGGCTTTCGACCGTTTCTTCGAAGTGACTGCGTTTTCGCCAACGCTGGGCCAGTTTGCCACAGTCTTCTCTGATGTCACCAAGCGGCGTCGCGCCGAACTTGCGCTGGAGCGCCGCGATGCCCTGTTGGAAGCGATTTCTTTTGCCGCAGACCGCTTCTTGCAGGCGGATAACTGGGAGCATGAAATGCCGGCTGTGCTGGCGCGCCTGGGCGAAGCTGCCCAAGTCAGCCGCGTCTATCTGTTCCAGAACACGCTCGATGCCAGCGGCGACGTGCGCACCAGCCAACGCTTTGAATGGTGCGCGCCGGGCGTTGTCCCCCAGATCGACGAGCCGGTGCTCCAAAATGCCTCGTATGAGGCATTGGGGTTTGCCCGGTGGAAGGAGCTGCTCAGCCGCGGCGAGTTGATCCGCAGCCACGTGCGCAACTTGCCGGAGAGTGAACGCGCCCTGCTCAGTTCACAAGATGTGCAGTCGTTGGTGGAGGTGCCGATCCACCTCGATGGGCGTTGGTGGGGCTTTGCAGGCTTCGAGCACTGCGACCGGGAATATGAGTGGTCGGACGCAGAAATCGAGTCGCTGCGCGCGGCGGGCAACGTCTTCAGCGCGGCGGTGAAGAGCCAGGCCAGCCGCCAGCAGTTGCGCGCGCAGGCGGGGCAGATGGCGCAAATCATGCGCGGGGTGACGGAAGGGATGCTGCTGGTGGACGACGACGGCACGGTGCGTCTCGCCAACCCCCGCGCCGCGGACTACCTGGAACTGCTCACCGGCCAGGCGGACTGCCGGCAGTTGACCCACCTGGCGGGCGTGCCGTGGGCGGTGCTGTGCAGTTCGCCCCCAGCCGGGCAGGCTCACGCAGTGCAGGAGGGTGGGCGCACCTTCGACGTGCTGGCGCATCCTGTGGAGGGTGAGCGGCAGGCCACCGGCTGGGTCTTGGTGATCCGCGAGGTCACCCAGGAACTGGCCACGCAGCAGCAACTCCAGCGCCAGGAGCGGCTGGCAGCCATCGGCCAACTGGCCGCCGGCATCGCCCACGACTTCAACAACTTGATGTCGGTCATCATCCTCTACGCTCAGTTGTTGGCGCAATCGCCCGCCATCGGCGAGCGAGAACGCGACCGCCTGAACCTGATCGAGCAGCAGGGGCAGCGGGGGGCGAAGATGATCCGCCAGATTCTCGACTTCAGCCGGCGCACGGTGCTTGAGCGGCAGCCGCTGGATTTGGCGCCGCTGCTCGAGGAGCAGGTCAAACTGCTCGAACGCACGCTGCCGGAACATGTCATCGTCCAGTTGCAGATCGCACCGGGGGAATATGTGGTGCGGGCCGATCCCACCCGGATCGAGCAGGTTATTGTCAACCTGGCGGTCAACGCCCGCGACGCCATGCCGGAAGGCGGCTATCTCATCTTTGCGCTCGACCGGCTGCAGGTGAACGCCAGCCGCAGCGCACCCTTGGCAGGCATGAGGCCGGGCGCCTGGGTGCAGCTCACCGTGAAGGATACGGGCACGGGGATTGCCGCCGAGGCGCTGAAACATCTCTTCGAGCCGTTCTTTACGACAAAGGCGCCGGGTCAGGGCACCGGTCTGGGGCTTGCCCAGGTGCACGGCATTGTGGCGCAGCACGACGGCTTCATCACGGTCGCCAGCACAGTGGGCCAGGGCGCCGCCTTCACCATCTATCTGCCGGCGCTGACCATGGTGACGCCGGCGCTGACGCCTGCTGTACAGCCCGCCCATCTGGCGCACGGCGCCGGCCAGCGCATCCTCGTCGTGGAGGATGATCCGGCGTTGCAGCGCACCCTGGCAGAGCTGCTGGAACTCTGGAACTACCGCGTGGCGACAGTGGCCAATGGGAAGGCGGCGCTCGCGCTGCTCGAACAGAGCACCGAGCCGTTCGACCTGATCCTGAGCGACGTGGTCATGCCGGAGATGAGCGGCCTCGCCCTGTTCCGTGCGCTGCATCAACGCCAGTCGCCGACGCCTATGATCTTGATGACGGGACACCCCATGGTCGATGAACTGGAGCATCTGCGCGCGATCGGGCTGCAGGCCTGGCTGCCCAAACCCCCCGATGCCGAGCAACTGTCGGAGACAATCGACCGGGTGTTGCGGCAGGGGCGCAAAGGGGTTGGCCGGTTGGGCGATTGAGCAATAGCCTTTATCGGCGAGAAGGAATCTCACGCGCAGGCGCAAAGA
>JAPKMV010000658.1 GCA_026645635.1 Caldilineaceae bacterium | reverse complement strand
GTTGGAGATCCACTGCTTGCGGCCGGTGATGTTGTAGCCCTTGACCGTGCCATCCTCGTTCAGCACCGGCACGGCCTTGGTCTTGAGCTGCGCCAGGTCGGAGCCGGCCTGCGGTTCCGTGGCGCCATAGGCGACGAGCAGCCCTTCGGTGGCGATGCGGCTCATCCAGTGGTGCTTTTGCTCCGGCGTGCCGCCGACGACGATGGGGTCGGCGCCGAGGAAGGTGGCGAGCACGCCGGTGGCAATGCCGACGTCGATGCCGGCCATGGCTTCGGAGACGCGGTAGACGTCATAGGCGCCGCCGCCCAGCCCCTCATCGTCTTCACCGATGAAAACCAGGTGCAGGCCGATGTTGTTGTAGAGGTCGGAGAGCACCTCCGTGGGAAAGCGGTCTTCGTGGTCGAGTTTCAGCAGGAATTCCGGCGTCAGTTTTTTCTCTGCATATTTGTGCAGGGTAGAGAGAATTTGGTCGAGTTCTTTGCGGTCAAGCGCCATAACAGGTATCTCCTTCGCTACAGAAACAACGTGCAATGCCATCGCAGGTGAGTTGATTCACGCCTAGATTGATTGCTCTTACTCTACCTTGTGAAATATGTCACTTGTCAGTGGCACACGTAATTGATGGGTTGGGACAAGTGTCACTTTGTCCCTAAGTCATTCGGCAGCAGCACCAGAACAGGACGGGAACATAACCGAAAGCAAATGAAGAAAATGTATGAAATTTGACAATCTCCGGGCGATTCACTCACAATGCTCTACGAACACCTCACGCAACAGCCGCATTCCAAGAATAGAATTTACTGGTGATCTTCCGTTTCATGCCATCATCGCGCCGCAGACGACTGTTCCCACGTGTGCAGTGAGATGAAGGGATACAAAAGGAGGCAGGATCCGAAACTGAGATAGCTGACTGGTCCGACCCAGAACAACCTGCTTCCGCGTCCGTTCCCATTACTGTCGTTGTGTCATTGTGGTTGGCTTTACTGCACACAAAGGGGAATACCGACATGGCTGACAAGAAACCTTCCACCCGCGAGGAACTCATCCGCCAGGATATGCAAGACCTGCATAAACTCGGCTACGCCCAGCAACTCTTCCGTGAAATGGGCGGCTTCTCCAACTTTGCCATCTCATTTTCAATCATCTCCATCCTGACCGGCGCGATCCTGCTTTACGGCTACGGCCTGGGTTTCGCCGGCCCGATCATCAACACCTACGGCTGGCCGCTGGTCAGCTTCTTTGTGATCTGCATCGCCGCGTCCATGGCAGAACTGGCCTCGGCCTATCCGACGGCTGGCGGTCTCTACTTCTGGGCGCACCGGCTGGGCGGCCGGCGCTGGGCGTGGATCACCGCCTGGTTCAACATGCTCGGCCAGATCATGATCACGGCGGGCATCAACTTTGCCGCCGCCATCTACATCGCCGGCGCGGTCAACCGCATCTTCAACACCGGCTTCGACACCACCAACACCATGACGATGGTGGTCGTGATGGTCATCATCATGATCCCGCAGATGCTGATCAACATCTTCGGCATCCGGTTGACGGCGCGGCTCAGCGACTTCAGCGTCTGGTGGCACATCGGCGGCGTCGTGGTCATGGTGGGGCTGCTGCTGCTCTTTGGCAAGTACAAGAACGAGTTCGGCTTCCTTTTCCAGAGCCAGCAGACGGTCAACCCGAACGACATCGCCTACTCTTTTGCCGCCGGTCCCTTCTCGTTTGACTCGCTCATGATGAAGATACCGGGCATGGCGCAACTCTATGCTGCAGGCGGCCTCCTGTTGGCCTTCACCCTGGGGCTGCTGCAAGCGCAGTGGACCTACACCGGCTACGATGCCTCCGCCCATGTCGCTGAGGAGACGGTCATGGCCCGCCTCAACAGCGCGTGGGGCGTCTTCCTTTCGGTGGCCGTCTCCTTCGTGGTGGGCTATGTCATGCTGCTGACGCTCACGCTGGCGATCCCGAACGGGTTGGAGGGCATTGCCGCGGTCATCGACCCGGCCAACTCGCCGGCGGTGCTCTACATCGTCTACCAGAACTTTGACAATGCGCTCTTCAGCAACATCATCGCCATCATCATCGGCGTGGCGATGTGGCTGTGTGGCCTCTCGTCGATCACCAGCATGAGCCGCATGTGGTACGCCTTCGCCCGCGACAACGGCATGCCCGGCAGCGGCCTCATCAAGCAGATTCACCCGCGGCTGCGCACGCCGGTCTGGGCGATCATCATTACCTGCACGCTGGCGGTGCTGCTGACGGTCTATTCCGCCGTCTATTCGGTGATCGTGGCGGTGAGCACCACCGCGCTCTACCTGGCCTACGGCATCCCGATCTATCTCAACCTGCGCAACAAGCTGCGCAAACAGGGCGAGTTCACGACGCCCAAGACCGCGCCGTGGAGTCTGCGCGGGCTAGGGCCGGTGGTCAATGTGCTCGCGCTCCTGTGGATCGTCATTATCACCGTCCTCTTCTCGATCCCGCCCAATGAACTGGCTGGCTGGTCGATCATCATCCTGGCGCTCTTCATGTTCCTCTACTGGCAGTTGGACGCCAAGAAGCGCTTCAAAGGGCCAACCCCTGCGGATGAGGCCGAACTGCGCAAGATCGAGCACGAACTGCAAGCCGCTGTCCATAGTGGTGATTGAGCACGGCGCGGGGTATACTGCGGAAAGACGAATCAAGGAAAAACTTCATCAACCGTTGTGAGGTGCTATGCAGATTGCCCTAGTTATCGGTTCTGCCGTGGCGACGATCAAAGATGAGAAGCTGCACGGGCGCAAGCTGCTGCTGGTGCGGCTGGCGGATGAGCAAGGTGCGGCCAGCGGCCCACCCCTGGTGGCGATCGACACGGTGAGCGCCGGTGCGGGCGACCTGGTGATCGTCGCCGCCGGCTCCTCCGCACGCCAGACCGACATCACCGCCGGCGCGCCCGTCGACCTGGTCATCGTCGGCGTCATCGACTCACTCGAAACAAGCGGAACGGTTACGTACCGGAAAGGTTGAGACGGGAGATTGGAGATTAAGAGATTAGGAGATTAGGGGATTAGGGGATTAGGAGATTGGCGCCACGCACCCAAT
>JAPKMV010000657.1 GCA_026645635.1 Caldilineaceae bacterium | reverse complement strand
GGCAATGCTTTTGTCGTTGAAGATCTGGCTCTGTTCCAGGTCGCCCAGGATGCGCGCAGTCACCGCCAGTTGGTGGTAGGCATTGCTGGTGATCGATGGCTGGTTGGTCGCCGTCGCCAGGTCGACGACGGTCTCCAGCACTTTGGTCGCCTCGCCCAGTTGCCCCTGCACCAGCAGCACCCAGCCATAGTCGAAGAGCGGCAGCACGGCATGAACCGGCTCGAACAGATGTAGAATGTCCTCGACGGGATGCGCCACCGCGGGCGCGGGCTGGCGATAGAGCTGCCAGGCGTCGTTGGCATCTTCCTCGTCCAGGCTGTAGATGCGCTCGCGGCGGTTGAGCAGGTCGATCAACACTTTTGGCGCGCCACTGCCCTCCCCATCGCGCGCCAGCGTCTGGAGCAGCTCCCGCAGCAGCAGATTGCTCTCGCCCTGCTGCCCCAACAGCCCCAACATCGTCATCAGGCGCGTGTAGGTGGCGAGCAGCAGGGCGCGGTCATCGGCGCGGGTGGCCCATTCCTGCAGTTGGCGATAGGTGCTGGTGACGCCGGCCGGGTCGAAGAGTGCCTCGTAGGCCAGCCCCTTGCCTTGCAGCGCGCGCACGACATATTCCTGCGGCGCGTCGGGCAGAAGCGCCAACGTGTCGAGCGCCCGGTCGAAGGCGTCGATGGCCTGGCGGAAACCGTAGGCGCGCAGCCGTTTCTCGCCGGCGCGCACGTTGTATTTGGCGGTCAGCAGCCGGTAACTTGCCCCGGACTGGCCGTAATGAAACGCTGTCTCGCCGGGATTCTGCTCAGCTTGTCCCAGATCGACGATGGCTTCGGCCACGCTGAGGTGCAGCCGGCGCCGCTGCAAGCTGTTGAGATGGTCGTAGACGGTCTGGCGCACAAGCTGGTGGCTGAAATCCAGCCGGTCGTCGGGACGTTCGAGCAGAAAGCGGCGCTGGAGGAGCAGACCCAGCGCATCCAACGGATCTTGCGCTGCGGCACGTTCCAACAAGTCGAGGCTGAAATCGCGCCCGATCACCGCGCACAGGTTCAGAATCGCCTGAGCATGTTCCGGCAGCCGGTTGACGCGATCAAGGATGATCTCCTGGATGCGCACCGGCGCCGGCCAGGAGGCTGGCACCGCCAGGGGGCGTTCGCTGGCCGGCGACGGCTCATCCGGCGGCGCTGTCCCCGTGATCGTCGCACGTCGCTCCTCCAGCGCGCGCATCAATTCGGTGACGAAGAGCGGATTGCCATTGGTGGTGCGGTAGAGGAAATCGGTAAGGTGGGCGATCTTCTCGGCATCGTCCAGTTCCGGCGCCTGCATGCGCACCCAGCCCTGCACTTGCGCCCGGTTGAAGCGCTCCAGGTGCAGTTGGCTGAGGGGATAGTTGCGCGTCAGAAAGTGGACGAACTTCATCAGCGCGTCATTGTCGGCCAACTCTTCATTGCGATACGCCAGCAGTACGAAGATGGTGTTGTCGTTCAGCCGCTGGGTTAACCGGCTCAGCACGGCCAGGGTGTCGGCATCCGCCCACTGGAGGTCGTCGAGAAAGAGCACCAGCGGGCGCAGCCGCGCCAGGGTGATCAGAAAAGAGGCGATGCTGTCGATCAGCCGCAAGCGGCTTTCCTCGGCGGTGGCAACCAGTTCGGGCGGCGGCAACTGGAGCAGCGGCATGTGATCCTGCAAACTGGGCATGATCTGCGCCAGATGTGACAGGTTGGCCGCCGGCAGGCTGCGAATGACGGCATCCGGGAGGCCGTAAAGGTAGCGACCGAGCGCGTCGGCCAGGGGCGCAAAGGGCAGATCCTGCTCCAGGAGTTGGCAGGCGCCGCTGATCACGGTGATTTCGTGCGCAGCGCGCTGCAGCACATGGTGGGCGAGGCGCGTCTTGCCGACGCCGGCCTCGCCGTCCATCACCAAGAGCGAACCGTGACCATCCAGCCCTTTGTGCAGCCGTTCCTCGATCTGCCGTACCTCTTCCTCCCGGCCAATGAACGCCGGCAAAAATTCCAGGTCGAGCACGGGCAGCAAGGCGCGATGGGGCAGCCGCGGCGCCGAACGGGTGTCGCCGGGCGTCAGCTCTACATGGGTCAGGATCGGCGTTGTGGCCTGGGAGGTTGTTGTGCGCGGCTCGACTTCACCGTTGAGAATGCGCTGGTGCAGCGTCTGGGTGAGCGGGCTGGGGTCGGCGCCCAATTCGTCGGAGAGCACAGCCCGGCAGCGTTCGTAGGTGAGCAGCGCGCCGGCGCTGTCGCCAGATTCCGCCTGATAGCGCATGAGCGCCTGGTAGGCGTTCTCCCGCACTTCGTCGCGCGCCAGCAGCCGCCGCGTGACGGTGATGGCGTCCGGGTAGCGCCCCTGAAGGGCGTAGATGTCGGCGGTCTGCAACAGCGCGTTGAAGAAGCGTTCACGCAGACGCTCCCGCTCGGTCTGCAGCCAGTCGGCGTAGGGATCGCTGATCAGGTAGTCGTCTTTGTAGAGGTCGAGCACACTTTCCAGAAGGTAGAGCCGCTGCTCCACGTCGCTGGCCATCTGCGCCTGGTTCAAACGGCGCTCGAAGTCCTCGGCGTCCAGCCAGATGTCTGCGGTCAGGTGAAAGGCGTAGCCGGGCGCTTGTGTGACGATATATTTGGAGGGCGCGCGGTTGGGGCGGTCCGGCTCCAATACATTGCGCAGGGCATTGATGGCGCTGCGCAATGTGGTGGCGGCGGCGCCCGGCGTGCTGTTGGGCCAGAGCAGTTCGATCAGCAGGTCGGTCGAAACGGGGCGTGGGCGTTCGGTGACGAGAATCTTGAGCAACTGGCGCGCCTGGCGCGTGTGCCAGTCACTCTCCGTCACCGCTGTGCGCCCGCGCACAACCTGCAAGGTCCCGAATGTGTAAATCTGTATTTTTGCCAACGCCGAGTCAAATAACGGCGCATTGCCCTGCACTGACTGGATCATGAAGCCGTCGTTTCGGAAGCTCCTGACTTCAAACCACGCTTGACCCGCACCGAAACGCGGTGTGGGCGCCTCTGTCCCGTATTGTACTGTATGCCCGTCTTTCCTGACAATAAGCCCATGACGCGGCGCGCATCACGGATCTGGTGACA
>JAPKMV010000656.1 GCA_026645635.1 Caldilineaceae bacterium | reverse complement strand
CGCACCGTGCGGCTGAAGAGGAATGGCTCCTGCTCCACGATGCCGATCTGCCGGCGCAGGTAGTGGCGCGGGTACTCCTTCAACTCGATGCCGTCGAGCAGGATGCGCCCGCCGGTGTAGTCATAGAAGCGCGGCAGCAGGTTGACCAGCGACGACTTGCCCGAACCGGTTGCGCCCAAGAGCGCCACCGACTGTCCAGGCTCAGCGCTGAACGAGACGCCGCGCAGGGCCGAGCGGTCGGTGCCGGCGTAGGCGAAGTGCACATCCTCGAAGACCAGGGCGCCGCGCACCGGCGCGTCCGTCTGCACCGTGCCCTCGAACACCGGCTCGCGTTCCTGGTCAACCACCGTCGAGACGCGGCCAAAGGAGACCAGGCTCTCCGACATCTGCACGATCAACCGGCCCAAGTTGCGCAGCGGCCAGATGATCCAGACCACCAGACCGGCGTAGGCGACGTAGGTGCCCACCGTGATCTCGCCATTGATGGTCAGCCAGCCCGCAAAGACGAAGCCGCCCAGCATCTGCGCGCCGCACATGATGTCGGTGATCGGCCAGAAGAGCGCGTGCATCAGCAGCAGATAGCGCCCCTTCTGATACTTTTTCTGGTTCTCTTCGTCGAACTTCTCTTCCTCGAAGCTCTGGCGCGCAAAGGCTTTGACCACGCGCACACCGCTCAAGTTCTCTTGCAGCGTGCTGGAGAGCTTGGCTTCCTGTTCCTGATAGGCTTCGTAGGCTTTCTCAACCCGGCGGAAGAAGAAGAGGGAAATGACCATGACCACCGGCACGACGATGATCGAGAACCACGCCAGCCGCGGGTCGAGCAGGTAGATCGCGGCGAAGTTGACCACAAAGAGCATAACGATGCGCCCGGCTTCGATGGCCTGGTCGGCGAAGAAGCGGCGGATCGTGTCCACGTCGGAGGTGGCGCGCTGGATCAGTTCACCCGTCTGCGTCTTGTCGTGATAGGTGAAGCTGAGCCGCTGAATGTGGTCGTAGAGATACTCGCGCAGCCGCCGGGCGATGCCTTCGGCGGTCTTGGCGGCCAGGCGCCGGCTGTTGAAGGTGCAGACCGCCTGGACGACGGCCAGACCAAGAAAGCCGGCCAGATAGACGATCAGGTGCACATTGCGTTCGCCGGCCACCAGGTAATGGTCGACAAAGACGCGCAGCAGCAGGAAGGTGACCGTGTTCATGATCGCGGCGATGCCCATGCTCACGGTGGAAGCAAAGTACTTGCCGCGATAACCCGTCATCAACCGCCAGAAGCCGCGCATTTTACCAACACCGATCGTCTGTTTCAGGTCGAACTCGGGTTGGATGCTTGGTTGCGCCGTTGTATTTAGCATAAAGTCCTCACTACAGTTGCAAAAAAAAGGCAGGCTTTCGGATCGGCTCCGATGCCTGCCTGCGTTGTGTCGGCGCTTCTTGCCTCGCGCTTTCGCACCAGGCAAGAATATGTGCGGCCGTAACCAACTTAACAGTTAGTTATGGTCAACAGACGCACCACTCCCAGGGCGGAAAGATCCACCGCCGGCAATCGCTGTGATCAAGATCTCGTCGAACAGCATGGTCATGTTGCGTCTGCATCCTTTCGTGGCAAGATTCTGCGTGAGTGTTTCTCACACAGTGGCAATTTAGCACACTAAAATACCTTTGTCAAGCCACCCAACACACAAATTTTGTGTATTTTGTGAATTTGCACTTTCCACACTGCGCCAGTGGTCTGTCAATCATAATGCAACATTCCCGGATACTTGGAGAATCCGGGAATGGCGACTGGTGATTGGTTTTGGTTTTCAGGCGGCCGTCAAATCTCGATCTGCGACCCCAGCTCCACGACGCGTTCCGGCGGCAGGCCGAAAAAGTTCGCCGCGCTGGTGGCGTTGCGGCTCATCACCACGAAGAGTTTTTCACGCCAGAGCGCCATCCCCGGCAGGCGCGACGCAATGATGCGCTCACTGCCCAGGAAAAAACTGACCTGGGCAAGATCGAGCGGCAGGCCATGCTCGTTGCTCAACAGGATATCGCGCGGGACGTTGGGCGTCTCCATGAAGCCATAGTGCAGCGTCATCCGGTGGAAGCCGTTGCCCATGTCGACCAGCGTCATGCGCTCATCGGACGCAACATGGGGCTGCTCCTCCATGATCAACGAGAGCAGGATGATCTCCTCGTGGAGCACTTTGTTGTGGCGCAGATTTTGCACCAGCGCCGGCGGGGTGCCCGCGGGATCGCTGTACATGAAGATCGCCACGCCCGGCACCCGCGCCAGTTGGGTAAGATCCAGCCGAGCGATGAAGTCGTGCAGGGGCAAGGTGCCCATCCGCAGCCGCTGCGCCAGGAGGGTGCGCCCGCGGCGCCAGGTGGTCATGCCGATAAACACCACCGCGCCGATCACCAGCGGGAACCAGCCGCCGGCCGGGATCTTGAGCAGGTTGGCGCCCCAGAAGGCGAAGTCGATGGTTAGAAAGACCACCGAGGAGACGGCAGCCACCCAGGGCGACCAATGCCAGCGGCGGCGCTCCACACGGAAGAGCAGCAGCGTGGTGATCACCATCGTCGTGGTCACGGCAACACCGTAGGCCGCGGCCAGATTGCTCGACGACCGAAAGGCCAGCACCAGCGCCACACATGCCACCATCAGCACCCAGTTGATCGACGCAATGTAGATCTGGCCAATCTCATCGGGCGAGGTGTGGGCGATGGCGACGCGCGGCAGATAGCCGAGCTGCACTGCCTGCATCGTCAGCGAGAAGGCGCCGGTGATCAGCGCCTGCGAGGCGATCACCGTGGCTGCGGTGGCGAGCAGCACCATCGGCAGCAGCGCCCAGGTGGGCGCCATCTGGTAGAACGGGTTCTCCACCGCCTCCGGGTGTTGGAGCAGGAGCGCGCCCTGGCCAAAATAGTTGAGCAGCAGCGCCGGCAGCACCATCACGAACCAGGCGCGGCGGATCGGCTCGCGGCCAAAGTGCCCCATGTCCGCATAGAGCGCCTCGCCGCCGGTGACCACGAGAAACACCGAACCGAGCACCAGAAAGCCGCGCCAGCCATTCTCCCAGAAGAAGGCAAAGGCATAATAGGGGTTCA
>JAPKMV010000655.1 GCA_026645635.1 Caldilineaceae bacterium | reverse complement strand
GGAGTTGAACTCGCGTTCGACCAGGTACATGGAAGCCACGCCGGACCCGCCGGTGTCGCTGGCGTCGATGCTCACCGTGACGTTGGGATCGGTGGTCGCTTCGGCGCCGTCGTTCACCCGGAGATCATTGATGACGGGCGGCTCCTCGTCCATGATCGGCGGCAGCAGCGTGAAGAAGCGCTCCACGTAGTTGTTCTCCCGCGTGGTCTCCGGCAGTTCGGCGTCCGGGTCGATAACGGCGACGATCTTCACGTTCTCTGCCTCCGCGCTGGTGTCCCACCAGATGAAGGCCGTATCGACTACGTGCGCGCCCGGCGGCATGGGTGGGGTGGTGGCGCGGCCAATCTCCTGGTAGGTGCGCGCCGCATCCAGCCGGTAGAAGGCCACTTCGACCATGACCGTGCTCTTACCGCCCCGGCGATGCACATTCAGGCCGAGCTGCACGGTGTCACCCTGGCGAATCGTCGACGGCGCGACCCAGAGATCTTCTGCGCTGGCTGAGAAGTCGTCGCCGGCGGCGTCGAACACCGTGTAGGCGTCCTCCAGCGTGCTGACGTTCGGATTGCCGGGGTTGCGCACGACCACGTCATAGACGCCGGCCGCCATTCCCGCCGGCACGACGCCCTGCACCTGTGTCCCGTTGACCCAATCGAGGTCTTCCAGCAGTTGGTCGCCCACCGTGACGAGCAATCCATCCTGGAACTTGAAACCAAAGAGGGCGACATCATTCGGCGTGTCGTTGTAGCCCTGGTCAGGCACGATGCTGTTGAGGATCGGGTCGGCGCCGATCACGGTGAAGCCATCCGGCAGGAGGCCGCAGGTGCCGTCAGGGTTGCAGACGCGCACCGTGTGCACGCCGGCGCGCATGTGTGCCGGCGCCCCGGCGAGAAGCAAGTTGCCGTTGACGCGGCTGACATCACTCAGCGCCGTGTCGCCGATATAGACCGTGGGCGTGCCGCGGAATTGGCTGCCGTTGACTCTCACCCAGGTGAACGCGTCGTTCTCGCCGTGGTCTGGGTCGATGCTGGTGATGACCGGCGCAGGGCCATCCGGCACACGCGTTGGCGTTGGCGTCGGGGTAGGTGTGGGCGTCGGATCGTAGGGCGGGTAATAGGCGATGCCGCTGCGCAGCGGCTCCAAGGCGGCCTGGGCGGCGGTAGCCGGGCTGCTGGCGAAAAAGAAGACGGCCACCGCCGTGGCAAGAACCGCGGCCAGTCCAAAGCAGGCCGCAAGACCGGGACGATGCTGCGATGACATACTTTCCTCCCTAAAGGTCACAAGGTGCAAAAAGTGGTGCATCCAGTGTAAGGCGCTGCACGCCGGCTGTCGTCGGTCTTTCGCATGATTTTTCAGCGGCGTATTGTAGATGAAGTATCTGCCGGCGGGCTGCGCGGGTTGGAGCGGCCATCGTGCCTGCCCGGAAAGATTGACACTCGGTTACAGAGAGGACTAAAATGAGGCCGACAGCGCTTTTCTTCATTACCATCTGAACCTTGTTCCCGGCATTTGCACCGGCGATCGCCATCAGCCACCGACAAGGAGTGTGCTTTCATGCTGCGTTCGTTTCGCCGTTTGTTTGTGGTGTACAAGGGCTACCGGCTGCGGCTGCTCTTCTCCCAGGTGCTGCTGCTGATCTCGGCGACGGCGACGATTGCGGTCGCCACGCTCAACCAGCGGCTGATCAACGATGGCCTGCTCGCCCAGGATGTCATCGTCATCCTCGACACGGGCATCTGGATGGCGGTGCTGGCGGTCGTGGCGGGCGTGACCCTGGCCGGCACCGCCTACTACGCCGTCTTCTTCGCCCAGGGCACCGCCTATGTGGTGCGCGCCGAACTGTACGACAAGATCCAGACCTATTCGTTCGCCAACTTCGACCGCTTCCGCACCGGCAACCTCATCGTGCGGCTCAACGCCGACGTCCTCAACATCGCCAACGCGGTCATGTATACGGTGATCCTGCTGCTCTACGCCCCCTTCATGGTGATCGTGGCCTTCATCCTCGCCTACCTGCGCACGCCCAGCCTGGTCTGGATCCTGGCTGCGGTGACGGTGGTGGTGCTGGCGGTGATGGGCGTCCTGGTGCCGCAGATCTTCAAGGTTTACGACGAACGCCAGCAGCGGCTGGATGACCTGAACACGACGCTGCAAGAGAACCTCTCCGGCATCCGCGTGGTCAAGGCGTTCGTGCGCGAGGCGCTGGAGAACGCCCGTTTCGAGCAGCGGGCCAATGCCATGCGCGCCCCGGCGTTTGGCGCTGCCTTCCGCGTGGCCCTGCTCAACCCGCTCCTCAACGCCATCGGCCAGATCGCCGTGGCGCTGACCATCCTCATCGGCGGGCAGCAGGTGCTGAGCAACAGCGGGCTGAACTCCGGCGACCTGGTCACCTTCATGCAGTATCTCTCGCTGGTGGTGACGCCGCTGGCGATGCTGGCCATCGTCGTGCCCTACCTGCTGCGCGGCGACGCCTCGGCCCGGCGCATCTTCGAGGCTTACGAGATCGAGCCTGGGGTGCAGGACAAACCTGACGCGCAGATGCTGGAACCGGCCGCTGTGCAGGGACGCGTCGTCTTCGAGAACGTGAGCTTTGCCTTCCGCGGCGCCGACGGCCAACCGAACCCGCCGGCGATCAAAGGGATCAACCTGACCATCGAACCGGGCGAGCGGGTCGGCATTCTGGGCGCGACGGGCGCGGGCAAGTCGGCGCTGGTGAACCTGCTGCCCCGCTTCTACGACGTGACCGAGGGGCGCATCACCATTGACGGCGTGGATGTGCGCGACCTCACCCAGGCCAATCTGCGCCGGATCGTGGGCATCGCGTTGCAGGAGGCGGTGCTCTTTCAGGGCACCATCCGCTTCAACCTGAAGTTCGGCAGCGCCGCCGCCGACGATGAAGTGATGTTCGGGGCGGCGCGGGCAGCAGACGCCTTCGGCTTCGTCAACAACCTGCCGCAGCAGTGGGATGCGCCGGTGGCGCGCCGCGGCTACAACTTCTCCGGCGGGCAGCGCCAGCGGCTGGCCATCACCCGCACGCTGACGCCGTTGCCCCGGGTGCTGGTGCTCGACGACAGCACCAGCGCGCTCGACGTA
>JAPKMV010000654.1 GCA_026645635.1 Caldilineaceae bacterium | reverse complement strand
ACGCAAACACAATCCGCAAATTGCGCAGATTTGATGTCTGCCATCTGCGAAAATCTGCGCAATCTGCGGATGCTCGTCCGGCGCTTTCCAGAGCGGAGCAGCGCTCGCCAAACTCCTCCTTTCCATCGTCCATGACTTTAGTTTCCAAAATTCACACCCCAAAAGTGCTGACGGCCAGGTTTGCATGTACAATAGCCACCAGCGGCTATTCGTCACCACACCAATGATTCCATTCAGGAGCACCGATGGCAACAATCGACTGCGACATCCTTCGCCTGCGCGCCGGCCAAATCCGGCTGATGGGCGACACCGTGGCTATTCTCGGCCACATGCTGGCGGGCGTCGACCGCGCCACCGCCACCACGCTGCGCGACCCCAACGACGGCGCCGCAGGCTGGACGGTGACGGAAGTGGTCTGTCACCTGTACGATTTCGACGGCTACTTTCAGGAACGCGTGCGGCGGATCGTGGCGGAAGAGTACCCGGCGTTGGTGGGTTATGACCATGAGCGCCTGGTGGTGGAACACGCCTACAACAGCCAGGACGTTCACCAGGTCTACACCGATCTGCTGGCCTCGCGCCGCCGCTTCATGGAACTGTTCCGCGGTCTGGACGAAGCGCAGTGGCAGCGCAGCGGCATCCACCCCGAGCGCGGCCGCTTCACCCTGTACGACGCATTGCTCCAGGTCGGCGCGCACGACGCCCTGCACCTGGAGCAGATCGGCCGCATTCTGCGGCAGTAACGGCGGTTTCCATACCGCCGGTGGCGAGCAAATGCGGTGTGCAACCCGCACCTGCGATACAAAAAGGAATACGCGATGTTACGCTTTTTGATCAACACCTTTCTGACCGGTCTGGCAATTGCCTTCTTTCTGAAATGGGGTCGTGAGCAGACGGAGAGCCAGGTCGACAAGATGCAGGCTGCCGTGCATGGCACGCCCGGCGCGGAGACTGGCTGGTGGCGCGCACGCTCGGGCTGAACTTCGTCACCGCCACGCTCAGCCTCCTGGCCGCCATCGGCGCCGGCTTCGGCTACTACATCTACGGCGCAAGCGAACCGCGGCGATAATCGACCAATCTCTCAATCTCCTAATCTCCTAATCGCTGATGCGATTGAGAGATTAGGAGATTAGGAGATTAGGGATTGGCCGCCGGCTCCAACGCCTTGAACGCCGCCACCTGCCCGCGGATGGCGCGTTCGGTGGGCAGCCGCTCGATGCTCGAGGCGCCGAAGAAGCCCACGATCCCCGGCATCTGCTTGAGCGCCACACCGACATTATCCGGTTCGTCGAAGGGGCCGCCGTGGCAGATCACCATGAGGTCGCGGCGCCGCGACCAACCCGCCTCGGCCATGCCCATGACGCGGTCGATGGCCTCGTCCAGCGTAAAGGCGTGGGCCGCGCCGATGCTGCCCGCGGTGGTCAACCCGACATGGCAGACCAGCAGATCGCAGCCGGCGTCAGTCATCGCCCGCGCTTCGTCGGGCGTGAAGGCGTAGGGCGAGGTGAAAAGGTCCAGCTCGTGGGCCAGGCGGATCATCTCCACCTCTTTGTCGTAGCCCATGCCGGTGCCCTCGAGGTTGGCGCGGAAGTTGCCGTCGAAGAGACCCACGGTGGGGAAGTTCTGCACACCGGAGAAGCCGATGCGCTTCAGTTCCTGCAAGAAGACCGGCAGCAGCCGGAACGGATCCGTGCCGCAGACGCCGGCCAGCACCGGCGTGTCCTTCACCACCGGCAGCACCTCCGCCGACATCTCCACGACGATGGCGTTGGCGTCGCCGTAGGGCAGCAGCCCGGCCAGCGAGCCGCGCCCGGCCATGCGATAGCGGCCCGAGTTATAGATGATGATCAGGTCGGCGCCGCCGGCCTCGGCGAACTTCGCCGAGATGCCGGTGCCCGCGCCGCAACCGACGATGGGCCGGCCCGCCGCGCTCTGCTCGCGCAGCCGCCGTAAGATTTCCGCACGTGCAATGCCTGCCATATTCTTTCTCCTCTGTCTGTTCTCGTCATTCTGTGCGTAGCGAAGAATCTGGTTCCGAACTTGCAGCCAAATTCGTAACGACTCAGCCGCCGGAGCTTTTCAGTCACGAATTACACGAATGCCAACGAATTGAAAACGAAGACTCGTGCTCATTCGTCAAAATTCGTGTAATTCGTGACGGTGAGTGAGCATTTACCCAAATTCTTCACTGCGCTCAGAATGACAAATCGTGAATCACTGTGATTTGATCTCGGCCTGGCCGTCTATAATTGTGTCAAAAGCAGAGAGACCGCAGTCTCGGCAAAGAGCGGGTCATTGATGTTGCAGTCCAGCTCGATAACTGGAATGCCCGGCTTTAGGTTTTCCTTGATCGCGGCGTAGCACGCGCCGTCGGCCGCGGGATCCCAGAAGGCGCCGCCGGGGCTGTCGAGCTGCGACACGCCTTGCAGCGGCAGCAGGATCGCCACCGGGCCGGTGGAGGCATTCGCTGCGCGCGCGATCATGGCGCCGATGCGCCGATTCTCTTCCACGTTGGTGCGCATGAGCGTCACGTTGGGGTTCCACTCGTAGAGCAGCCGGTCGCGCATCCCTGCCGGCACCGTGTCCGGCCCCCAAAAGTTGGCCATGTCCACGCAGCCGGGCGCCAGCACCGTGGGCACCCCGCGCCGCGCCGCCGCCAGCATCCGCTCGGGGCCGGCGCTGAGGAAGCCGCCGCAGACCTCGTCGGCCAGTTCGGTGGTGGTGAGATCCAGGTTGGCCGTGGCATAACCGTCGGCGAGGATCGTCTCCATCGTCTTGCCGCCCGTCCCCGTGGCATGGAAGACGAGCACCTCGTAACCCTGCGCCTCCAGCAGTTCCCGCGCGTGGTTGACGCAGGGCGTCGTGTTGCCGAACATGCTCGCGGTGATCAGCGGCTTGTCGGCGGCGGCGGGCAGCGGCGGCTGCGCCACCATGCCGGCGATGGCGGCCGCCGCGTTGGCGTAGATCGGGCGGCTGATGCGGTTGATGCCCGCCACGTCCACCACCGACGGCATCATGGTGATGTCTTTCGTCCCGACGTAAGGGGCGACGTCGCCGGCGGCCACGGTGGAGAGCATGAGCTTGGGCACGCCGGTGG
>JAPKMV010000653.1 GCA_026645635.1 Caldilineaceae bacterium | reverse complement strand
GCCAAAGCCAGATCGAAGCGCTGTTGCTTCAGATGCACCTCGCTCAACGTCATCAGAATATGGACTTCCACCCCTTGCGCGTTTTCTGATCGGGAGAGCGCAAGCGCGTGGTTGAGCAATGTCAGCGCCGCGTCTTCCTCGCCCGCCTGCAGCTCGATCGCGCCGGCTATCATATCGGCATAGAGTTCATAATGGATGAAGTCGGCCGCCTGGCTGACCTGCAGACTCTGCTGCACGCACGCGCGCGCCAGATCGGTTTCGCCGGCATCCCTGTACACTTCAGCCAGATTGATGAGCGTGATCGCCGTGATGCGGTCGTAACCAATCTCCCTGGCAAGCTGCAAATTCTGCTGGAGCGTTGCGGCCGCCCGTTCGCGTTCCCTTGTCTGCCAGTAGAGCGCCGCCAGGTTATTGAGCGCGTTCGCGAGCAGCCGCTTGTCATCGATCTGCTGCGCAGCGGCCAACTGGCGTTGAATGTAGCCGAGTGCAGTGGGGTAGTCGCCGATCTGGGCGTAGATGCCGGCAATGCCGTCCAGCGCATCCGGCAAGACATCGGCGAGCGCGTGCGCCTCACAAAGCTCCAGCGCTTGCAGCAGTTGGCCGAGTCCAAGCTGGTGCTTGCCCAGCCGTTGGTTGACATAGCCCAGCGTGCGCAGGCTGCGGGCAATGCCGGCAGGATAGGATGCGCCGCCGGGTTGGTGCGCCAGCGTGTACGCCTCCTCGGCCAGCGCGTACGCACGGTTGGCGTCGATGTCGCTCAACTGCGCGGCCAGCGTGTTGAGAAGGTCGATCCGCGGTTGGGGATCGCCGTCCGTCTGCTGCGCAAGTGCGGCCAGCCTTTCCTCCAACACGGTGATTGTTTCAGTTTCAGACATCATGCCTTACCAGCGCCGATAACGACGAGAATCTTGTGCGACCTGGCGTCTTTGCGACTTTGCGACTTTGCGTGAGCCATTTTTCAGAACTGACATCTTTTGTACACGGTGTTGCTTGCTGCAAGCGGGCGCTATCCCCCGAACACCTCGCGCAGGTTGTCGCGGATCATCAGCACCACCAGCCCCACCACGGCCAGCACGATGGTGATAAACCAGAATTCGTAGAGCAGAATGGCCGCCGTGAGAATCGCCAGGGCGATGGTCAGGCCGTAGAGATAGCCGCTCAGACTCCGGCGCGTGGCGGCTTCGACGGCGCCAAAGGCCACCACGACGCCGGCCAGCCAGAGCGGCCACGTCGGCGGGCGGAAGAAGATCAGCACCACGATGGCCAGCAGCAGCAGACCGCCGCTGACCGCCGCCCACCACAGGGTGAAGCGCCCCTGTGCGCCGATGGGCGGCTGGGGCGCATGGGCGCGCTGGATGTGGGCGCGCGCGGCGCCGAGATCGCCGTTGCGCAGCCGCGCCAGCGCGAGCGTTGTCGCTTCGATCGTCTCCTCGACATCGACCAGGCGCTGGTTGAGCGCGTGCAGCTTCGTTGTTGCTTCGTCCAGCTCCACTTGCCGCCGCTTCACCAGGTCGTCCAGATAGGCCGTCTGGCGCAGGCTGCTCAGTTCAAGCTCCAGCGTACGCGCCTGTTCGCGCTGGGTCTCGGCCTGGGCGACCAGCTCGCGCTGTTCGGCGGCAAGCTGCGCCAACAACTGCTCCGTGGCCGGGATCGCTGCACGCGGGGGCGGCACTTTGTCCAGCCCGGCCCAGCCGAGCGGGTCGCGCCAGGACTGGCGCACGGTGCCGTCGCGGTTGTACTTTGGGCCGGAGGGGGCGCGTTCGCCGCCGAGCGGGTCCCACGTGTCCAGCCCCCACAGCCCGCGGTAGCCATCCACCCAGCCATCTTCATCGGATATCAGGAGCGGCGTCCATGTGTCCGCTTGCCCCGGGCCAATGCTGCGTCCGTCGCCGCGCGCATAGTCGACGAAGGGGATGCTGAGCAGGTTCTTGATCTTCTCATCCAGGTTCAGTTCATTGCTTTGGCGCAGGGCGTTCGTCCAGATGCGGTCGAGGGCTGCGGCAGCCCCTTGCAGCGGCGCCAGGAACGCCGGCTCGACCTGCATCAAGTATTCGCCGCGGGTGAAGTAGCTGGCGTGCGAGCCGGCGCCGGCGTAGATCACCGGGTGCGTCGCGCCGACCTTTTCCAGTTCCGGGTCGTCCCAGCGCCGGCGCAGATCGTCGCCGCTGAAATCGTGGGAGGCGTAGGCCACCCAGCGCGGGATCGGCGGGGCGTCGCCCTCGTCGGAGAGGTAGACAAAAACCTGCTCCCAATCCGACTCGTGGTCGTTGACGCCGTGAAAGGTCGAACGAAAGTCGTTCATCACGTAGAAGAAGACGTAGTGGAGCACGATGTAGCCGCCGGTGCGCACCACCCGGCCGTAGTAAACGCGGCGCGGGTCCTGCTGAACCAGGGCGGCGTACTTCTGCTGCGCGGCTGCGGCGGTGCCGCCGGGCACCCTCCCGCGCACGACCAGCGACAGGTCGAAGATGCCGTCCAGGATGCGCGTCACCAGCCCCACGCGCTGCAGACGGTTGGGCGCGGGCAGCCGCACATGCTCCGGCTGTGCGCGCCAGCGCTGATATTCGATGGCCGGCAGCGGTTCGTCGACGAACTGGAGATAGTAGCGATGGCCGGGCGGTGCGATGCGAAACTCCGCCAGCCGGTCGGTGGTCAGTTCGCCGTGCGCCGCCGCGCAGGTGCGCTGGCGCGCCGCATCCGCCAGCCAGAGGCTGGAACGTTGGAGATAGCCATCCACCGCGGTGGGGAAGAACATTTCGCCCAGGGTGTAATGCACCACCGGCTCATAGCGGCGCAACAGGTCGAGATCGTTCATGCCTTCACCTCGCTTGTGGTTGGCGCCGCAAAGAGTTCGCGCACCTCGCGCTGGTTGAGGTAAAAGACCATCGCCACGTTGATCACCATCGGCCCAAACTGGGGCGTTCCTGTGAAGTAACCGACGGCGTCGGTCGCCATCCAGTAAGCCAGCAGCAGCATCATGCCGTACCAGCCCCACGCGCGATAGCGCCACAGCCCGAACACTACCACGATGACGACGATCAGCACGGCAAGCGGTTCGATCAGTTCGACGGGCTGCAGCCCCAACTCAGACCAGGTT
>JAPKMV010000652.1 GCA_026645635.1 Caldilineaceae bacterium | reverse complement strand
TTCTTTAACACGTGGAACGCCGAGTTCGTCCACGATCCGGAGAGCGGGCGCAGAGTGGCCTTTGCGGATGCGCGCGACTGGCTGTTGATCAGCGAGCCGGACTGCTGGGTGCTCCATCCGGGCGAGGCCTGGCACGGCTTCAAAGACCTGGAAGATGGCTACTGCATGCTCGACCCGATCAAGGTCTCCGTGGTGACGCCCGGCGTCAACCCCGACGGCACGTTTGACAAGTTTGGCACTCCGGCGATGCTGCTCACCGCCTACCTGGACCGCCGCGGCATTCAGGTGGAAAAGACCACCGACTTCACGATCCTCTTCCTCTTCTCGATCGGCGTCACCAAGGGCAAATGGGGTACGCTGGTCAACACCCTGCTCGACTTCAAAGACGACTATGATCGCAACGCACCGCTGGCCGAAGTGATCCCCGCGGTCGTCGCGGCCGCGCCGGCAACCTACGGCAAGCTGGGGCTGCGCGACCTGGCCGGCGCGATGTTCGACCAACTGAAGGCGTCGGGCCAGTTGAAACTGCAGGCCGATGCGTTTTCGGCGCTGCCAACGCCGGAGATGACGCCGGCAGCCGCCTACGCCAAGCTCGTCCACAACGAAATCGAGAAGGTTGCGGTCGATGCGATGGCGAACCGGGTGATCGCGACCGGCATCGTGCCCTACCCGCCCGGCATCCCGATGTTGATGCCCGGCGAGAACACCGGCCCGGATGACGGCCCGTTCGTCGGTTACCTGCGCGCCTTGCAGGCGTGGGACCGCCGCTTCCCCGGCTTCGGCCACGATACCCACGGGGTCGAAGCTGAGGACGGCGCCTACTACGTCTACTGTCAGGTTTAGACCGTGCCGGGAGTTCGTCTCCGCGCACGTCGTGAGTCACTTGTTTGCAGAGGCCCTTTTGTCGCAGAGACGCAGAGAAACGCAGAGAACACACTTGTAAAACTCCTCTGTTTTCCTCTGCGAACCTCTGTGTCGCCGCGCCTCTGCGTCAAAGCCGGTGGCTTTCCAAACAACCATTGAGATTCTTGGGAGAGATGGCACCATGAGCAACGGAACGGGCAAGGCGAAGGCGCTGGGTGTCTTCGCACTGGCAATGATCAATGTCGCCGCCGTGTTGAGTCTGCGCAACTATCCTGCGATGGCGGTGTACGGCTGGTCGTCGATCGGCTGGTATGTGATTGGAACGATTGCCTTCTTCGTACCGCTGACGCTGGCCGGCGCCGAACTGGCCACGGGCTGGCCCAAAGGCGGCGGCGTCTACGCCTGGGTCAGCGAGGCGTTTGGCGAAGCCGCCGGCTTCATCGCCGTCTTCTGCGAATGGTCGAACAACCTCGTCTGGTTTCCCACCGTGCTGGCGTTCATTGCCTCGACCTTCGCCTACGTCTTCAACCCGGCCCTGGCCACGAACAATCTCTTCATGTTCACCGTGATGCTGGTGGCGTTCTGGGGCACCACCTTGATCGCGCTGCTTGGCTCGCAGGCGTCCAGCCGCTTCACCTCTTTCGGCGTCATCGCCGGGTCGATCATCCCGGCCATTCTGATCATCGGCCTGGGCATCCTCTATGTCATCACCGGCAAGCCGCTGGCGCTGCCGCCCTTCACCTGGAGCGCGACGATTCCGGAGATCAACCTGAGCACGCTGCCGTTCATTGCCACGGTCGTGCTGCTCTTTGCCGGCATGGAGATGGCCGGCTTTCACGCGCTGGAAGTGCGTAATCCGCAGCGGGACTTCCCCAAAGCTATGGTGCTGTCGGCGCTCATCATCTTCGTGCTGACGGTGGCTGGCACACTGGCCATCGCCATCGTGGTGCCGGCGGACCAGCTCAACCTGGCCGCGGGATTGATGCAGGCGTTTGAGGCCTTTCTGACTGCGTTCAATCTGGAAGTGCTGCTGGCGCCACTGGCGCTGCTCGTGGCCCTGGGCGGCGTGGCGCTGTTGGCCTCCTGGCTGATTGGCCCGGCGCTGGGCCTGGGGGAAATTGCGGCGCGCGGCAACATGCCACCCTTCTTTGGCCGTCTCAACCGGCGCGGCGCGCCGACCGGCGTCTTGCTGCTGCAGGCCGCCATCGGCACGGTGATCTCGATGCTCTATCTGTTCATCCCCAGCATCAGCGCCGCCTACTGGGTGCTCTCGGCCTTGACGGTGCTGCTGTTGTGCGTCGTCTACCTGTTCGTGTTCGCCGCGGTGATCAAGCTGCGCTATACGCAGCCCGACACGCCGCGCGCCTTCAAGATTCCCGGCGGGATGGCCGGCGCCTGGCTCGCCGGCGGCATGGGCTTTGCGGCGTGTCTGTTCACCTTCTTCGTCAGCTTGCTGCCCCCCGGCAATTCAGGGTTCCCGACCGCAGCGTACATGGGGGTCATGTTGATCGGCACCGCCGTGCTTGCGCTGCCGCCGCTGGTGTTTCTCAAGCTGAAAAAGCCCAGTTGGCTGCCGCAACCGGCTGCCGCGACCACAGCACAGCAGGAGGCATAGGCCATGAAACGCTCACTTTTCGTTCTCGTCATCTTCGGCATCGGCGTGATGGCCCTGCTGCTGGCGGGCTGCGCGCGCACAGACTTCAGCGCGCCGGTGGACCTGCCGGGGATCACGACAGCTCTGGAGCAGGCCGGTTTGCAGGTCTGCGCCCAGGAGGAGCTCGACTGGAGCGTCACGCCCGGTTTCGTCGAAGGCACGTCGCTCGTTGTCGGCATCGACTGCAGCACGTTCGACCCCGCCCAGCCTGAAGCGCTGGTCGTCGCCGCCCGCTTCGACAGCCTCGCTGCGCGGGACGCTGCGCTACGCAGTTTCGAGACGGCCCATCGCCGGCATATCGGCAGCAGCCTGGCGCGCGGCGTCGGCCCCTGGGTGATTGCCGTCGACGGCGAACAATCGCCGGACGCGGCCATGCGCCTGCGTGAGGCATTGGCGGTGCTGGAGGGACAGTAGGCGCTGATAGGAAAATCGCTCACGCAAAGGCGCAAAGACGCAAAGGATTTCATCTCGGGGTGCTACTTTTTTGACTTAGGGCTTGTCAAAGAATAACGTCCGTCGCCGAGCCCCGACCGTGAGGGAGGGCAGCTTAGCAAACGCCAGGCCCGCTCCCGTCGCCGA
>JAPKMV010000651.1 GCA_026645635.1 Caldilineaceae bacterium | reverse complement strand
GGGTGCGGTTCGCATTGATGCTGTGATGGCAAGGAAGTCGTTGGTTGCGTGCTGCGTGCTGCGTTTTGCGTGGCAAGACGTAACACGTAACACGCAGCACGCAACACGCACGAAGTCGCCCGTGACCGGCGCGCAAACACGGATTACGCAGGGCTGTGGTAGAATCGGTGCAGAGACTATCGACGTATGCCAGACTTTTCGACCGCATTTCAGGACTTCGTAGAGCAACTGCGCCTGCCGATACCCGAGAGTGTCCTGGAGTCGATGGACTTTGTGGCCTGGGTGTTGGTGGCGTTGGTGGTGGTGGCCATCGCCGTGGGCATCTCCTTCAGCCTGACCATGCGCCGTTCCTTCCTCAAGCCCGATGCGCTCGAATCTTCGCCTGACCTGCTCCTGGCGCGCGTCAAGCAGGACCCGACCCGCATGCCGCCGGTGGCGATCATCAGCCGCCTGGGCGCCGAGGCCACCCTGGAACTGCTGGAATATGGCGATCAGATCAGCACCAACGAATGGCGCTATCGCTGGAGCAGCGTGCGCGAGGAGTTGCTGCGGCTGCTGAGCGGCCAGAACGCCTTTGGCCCGACTCACGCCCTGGCGCGCTATTACCGCGCCGCCGACCGCCAGGAGCCGGAGACGCTGCGCATCCGGCGCACCGCGCTTATCCACAAGTTGGGTCTGCAGCGCTATCTGGAGCCGGACCTGGACGCCAACCCGGCGACGCTGCGCATCCGCGCCCACCCCGCCGAGGTGGAGGGCGACCTGGGCTTCGAGGGTGAAACCTTCTGGCTGCTGCCCGACGAGCCGGCGCCGCCGGTCTACGGGCCGGTGGTGGAGATGGGGCCAATTGAGTTTCGCACGCTGCAAGACGCGGAACTGCATCTCAGCATTCGTCGCTCGCCCACGGTGGGCGGCGGTTTTCGGTTGACGATGCACAAGCGCCACGGGTTCTGGGTAGTCGCCGACGAGGAGATCGAGTGGGTGAGTTGATTGTCAATGGTCAATTGACAATTGTCAATGGTTGATCATTGCAGCTTCATTGACAATTGACCGTTGACAATTGACCGTTGACAATTTGCGATTGCTGTCAATACGATGAACATCACATTTTCCTCCATCCTCAACAACCTCAACGTCATGGCCTCCTCGGTGCTGGCCATCCTGGCGTTTTCGCTGCTGGCCTACACGTTGACCTACAACTTTCGCAGTCCGGTGGCGCGGCGCTTCGCCTTTGTCCTCCTCTGCGTGGCGATCGTCTTCGCCGGGGACGTTGCGCTGGATCGCGTGACCTCCCCAGCCTCGGCCGCGCGTTGGCTGCGCTTTCAGTGGCTGGGCATTGCCTGGATGCCCGCCGCACTCTACCTCTTTTCGATGAACGTGCTGGCCGCCACCAACTACCGTGTCAACCGGCGGCGCTGGGTGGCGCTGCTGCTGGTGCTGCTCTCAGCCATCGCTGCGGTGGATGCGGTTTTCGGCGCGGCCATCGTCGGCGAGGTCCACTTTTCGCCGCCGCTGGCCTACCTGGAGGCCGGCCCCTCCTTTGGCCTCTTCGCCCTGTTCTTCACTGTCAGCCTGTTCCTGGCTTTGGGCAACGTCTGGAAGGCGCGCCAACGCTGTCTGACCGACACCACGCGCACCCGCATGACCTACCTGCTGGTCGCATTCCTGGCGCCGGGCATCGGCGTTTTCCCCTATTTGATCGCGGCCAGCCGCTTCGGCGATGGCGTCCAGTCCGGCGCCATCATTCTCCTCATCTCGCTGATCGGCAACGCCCTGGTCGGCTTCCTGCTGCTGCTGATGAGCTACACCGTCGCCTTCTTCGGCGTGCTCATGCCCGATCGCGTCGTGCGCTATCGCCTGCTGCGCTTCTTCATGCGCGGGCCGGTGGTGGCAATCCTGGTGATCCTGGCGGTGCAGGTCGTGCCCAAGGTCGAGATCATCCTGGGGCTGCCGCGCGACATCGTGTTGTTTGGCGTCGTCACCGGCGTGATCGTCTTCAGCCAGCTTGTGCTCAGCGTCACCAAATCCCTGGTGGACCGCCTGATCTACCGCGGGGATCGCGACGAGGTCGCCTGGCTGCGCGAGTTGGACCGCCGCATGCTCACCACCAGCGACCTGCGCGAGTTGCTGGAAAACAACCTGATCGCCCTCTGCGAACTGCTGCGCGTGCCCGCCGGCTTTGCCGCCGCCGCCGTCGGCCCGGATCTCATGCTGGAGGCCGTGGTCGGCCCCGACGCCACGCGCGACCGTGTGCTGAAGGTGGCAGATTGGAGCGATGTCCTGGCGCGCACCCTGCGCAGCGGGAATGTCAACCTGCCCTATTCGCACCACGGGTTCTGGCTCTGGCCGCTGCAAGAGAGCAGCAGCGATGATTCGGGCCGGGTGCTCGGGCTGCTCGGCGTGCAGGCGCGCACGGCGGCGCCGCTGCTCACGCTGGAGGAGCAGCACGTGCTCGACACGCTGCTGGTGCGCATCGCCCGCGCCCTGGCCGACCGCAAGTTGCAACAGAGCGTTCTGGCGTCGCTGCGTTACCTGATCCCCGACATCGACCAGATGCAGCGCCTGCGCCGCGTCGTGCCGTATGCGGCCAACGACAGCGCGCGCGAGCCGGTGGCCGCGCTGCTCGACCCCAGCCCGATCCACAGCCCGGAGTTCGAAGGGTGGGTGAAAGAGGCGCTCAGCCACTACTGGGGCGGGCCGAAACTCACGCTCAGCCCGTTGATCAAGCTGCGCGTCGTCAATGATACCCTGCACCAGGCCGACGACGACCCCACCCGGGCGCTGCGGCTGGTGCTTGGCCAGGCCGTGGAGCGGCTGCGTCCCGAAGGCAAACAGAACTTCACCGCGCCGGAGTGGCTGCTCTACAACATCCTCGAAATGCGCTTTATCCAGGGGCGCAAGGTGCGCGAGATCGCCGACCGGTTAGCCATGAGCGAGAGCGATCTCTACCGCAAGCAGCGCGTGGCCATCGGCCAGCTTGCCCGCGTGCTGACCGAGATGGAACAGGAGAATGGCGCCGACGCGAATAGCGCGGACGCTAGCGGCGCCGCCCCCGGTGTCCAGCCGCAAGGTGAGAGGGTGAGTGGGTGAGTGGGTGAGT
>JAPKMV010000650.1 GCA_026645635.1 Caldilineaceae bacterium | reverse complement strand
GGTGATCCGCCGCCTGGATGTGGTGTTGGAGCCAACCAAGGAAGCGGTGCTCCAGATGAAGCGCAATCTAGATGCGGCCGGCGTCACCAACCAGGACGCGGCCCTGCGCAGCGCAGCGGGACAGGCTTTCTACAACGCCTCGCCCTTTACCCTGCGCGACCTGCGCTCACGGGCCAAGGCACAACAACTACAAGCCGATTTTGAAGCCTACCTCGACGGCTTTTCGCCCAACGTGCAGGAAATTTTGGACAAGTTCAAGTTCCGCAATCAGATTCCTACGCTGGTGCAGGCGGATATTCTGGGCAGCCTGATTGAGAAGTTCCTGGACCGCGCCATCAATTTGGGACCCGACCCCGCGCTCAACGCCGATGGCAGCGTGCGCCTGCCAGGGCTGGACAACCACAGCATGGGGACTGTCTTCGAGGAGTTGATTCGCCGCTTCAACGAGGAGAACAACGAGGAGGCCGGTGAACACTGGACGCCCCGTGATGTGGTGCGGCTGATGGCCAACTTAATCTTTCGCCCCATTGCCGAGCAGATTGAGTCGGCTACCTATCTTGTCTACGACGACACCTGCGGCACCGGCGGCATGTTGACGGTAGCCGAAGAACGCTTGCAACAGTTGGCGCAGGCACACGGCAAAAAGCCCTCGATTCACCTCTATGGCCAGGAGATCAACCCGGAGACCTACGCCATCACCAAGGCCGACCTGCTCTTGAAAGGGGAAGGCGACGAGGCCGAGAACATCTTCCTGGGGTCCACCCTCTCCCACGACGCCCACGCCACCCGCCGCTTCGATTTCATGCTCTCCAACCCGCCCTATGGCAAGAGTTGGAAGACCGATCAGGAGCGCATGGGCGGCAAGAAGGATCTCAAAGACCCCCGCTTTGTCATCCAGTACGCCGACAACCCGGAATACAGCCTGGTGCCTCGTTCCAGCGATGGGCAGTTGCTCTTTCTGGTCAACAAGCTGCACAAGATGAAACACGACACGCCGCTGGGCAGCCGCATCGCCGAGGTCCACAACGGCTCGTCGCTCTTCACTGGCGACGCCGGGCAGGGCGAGAGCAATATCCGCCGCTGGATCATCGAGAACGACTGGCTGGAGGCCATCATCGCCCTGCCGCTGAACATGTTCTACAACACGGGCATTGCCACCTACATCTGGTTGGTGACCAACCGCAAGCCCGTTCACCGCCAGGGCCAGGTACAACTGATCGACGCCAGCAGTTGGTATCAACCCCTGCGCAAGAACCTGGGCAAGAAGAACTGTGAATTGGGAGAGGCCGACATCGAGCGCATTGTCTCGACCTTCCTGGCCTTTGAAGAAACAGAGCAGTCGAAGATCTTCCCCAACGCAGCCTTTGGCTACTGGAAGGTGACCGTGGAACGCCCGCTGCGCCTGGCCGTGGATCTGAGCGATGCCGCCCGAAAGCGGTTGCAGCGCGCCGCCGCAGACGAAGCCGATCTGCTGGCGGCGGTCGAACGGCTGGCGGCGCGCCTCGGCCCAGGCTCCCACGCTGATTACAACGAAGTGGTGGAGACCCTGAGCGCAGACCCGGATTGCCCCAACCTCACGTCCAAGCGGCTCAAACTGCTGCGGGACGCCCTCACCCACACCGATGAGAGCGCCGCGCCGGTGATCAAGAAGGTCCATCGCAAGGGCGTCGCCGCCGATCCGCTGCGTGGACGCTACGCCGTCACCTTCGACGGCAAAGCCGCCACCGTCGAATATGAGGCTGACAGCGACCTGCGCGACACCGAACAGGTTCCCTTGTTGGAGGAGGGCGGCGTTGACGCCTTTATGGCGCGCGAGGTGCTGCCCCATGTCCCCGACGCCTGGATCGACGCGGACAAGACGCAGATCGGGTATGAGATCAGCTTTACGCGCTACTTCTACAAACCGCAGCCCCTGCGCACGCTGGCAGAGATCCGCGCCGATATTCTGGCGGTGGAGCAGGAGACCGAAGGATTGTTAGGGGAGATTGTAGGGTTGTAAGTGATGTATAATATCCTTATCTCTTGTTCTCTCCCGGCATTGAAGACACTGGTTTCCGTCGAGATTTCGACCAGAAGACACCCATGAGCACAGCCATTATTACACCAACCGTTCTACAGTGGGCGCGGCAACGCGCCGAACTAGAACCGGAACAACTGGCGGAGCGCCTGAAGGTAAAGCGTGAAAAGCTGCTCCACTGGGAACGGGGTGAAGCCATGCCCACGTTTCGGCAGGCCCAGGATCTGGCGCAGGCTCTGCACATTCCATTTGGCTATCTCTTTTTGCCGGAACCACCCCCAGAGAGCCTGCCGATTCCCGATCTGCGCACGGTGGGCAGCAAACGCCCCGCGGGGATCAGCCCTGATCTGCGTGATCTACTGGCTGAGGTGCTTTACAAACATGGGTGGTATCGAGACTATCGGCTTGAACAGGGGGCGGAGCCACTGCCGTTTGTTGGCCGCTTTCGCATCCAAGACGATGTGAAGCGGGTTGCCGCCGATATCAGCGCGACGCTATCGCTGACAATGGATGACCGCAAAGGCGTCAACAACGGCGAAGCCTTTTTGAAATTGCTTGTGGCGCGGGCCGAAGCGGCGGGGATCTGGGTGATGATCAGCGGTGTTGTCGGCAACAACAGCCATCGAGCGTTAGACGTACACGAGTTCCGCGGTTTTGTGATCAGCGATAAGATTGCGCCGCTTGTCTTCGTCAACGGCAAGGATGCAAAGCCGGCGCAGACATTCACCCTGGCGCATGAACTGGCCCATCTTTGGATCGGCCAAAGCGGAATCACGAACCTTGCCCTCAATGCAGTAGTCGGCGCCGAGTACAGTCGGACAGAGCGCTTCTGCAATGCCGTAGCCGCCGAAGTCTTGGTGCCGGCTGAACTGTTGATGGCTCGCTGTCGCGACGAATCGCTGTTGTTGGATGGCACGCTGGCCGGTATCGAAAAGCTGGCGACTTTCTTTCGCGTCAGCACTGTTGTTGTGGCGCGACGCGCGGCTGATCTGGATCTGATTAGCCAGGAAACGTTTCGAAAGTACTATCAACAACAGGTTGATCTCTGGCAACAGCGCGCCGTGAAGAAATCCAGTGGTG
>JAPKMV010000064.1 GCA_026645635.1 Caldilineaceae bacterium | reverse complement strand
AGGCAGGTTCACCCATCGAGCATCTGCTGGAGCGGCCAACAGGCATAGAACTGGCAGGCTTCAGCGCGACCATCAGCGCGGAAGGTGCAGTCATCGAGTGGACAACGCTGATCGAGACCTGGACGCAGGGCTATCTCATCCTGCGCGGGGACGCGGCGGACGGCAGCGACGCAGTGGAGCTGACCCCGGCGCTGATTCTCAGCCACGGCGGCAGCGGCGCAAGCTATCGCTGGGTCGATGGCACGGTGCAGCCAGGGCAGCGCCGCTACTACTGGCTCGTGGTCGTGAGCGTGGACGGCTCTCGCACCAGCTACGGCCCGGCGGCGGTGGGCGAGGCGTTGTTCTATCTGCCGTTGGTGAGCAACGACTAAGAATCTGTTTGTAAAGCACCCACTGCAACGCGGAGGCGCAGAGATGCAGAGAAACGCAGAGAAACTGTCGCAGAATCACACCGAGTTTTTCTCTGCGAACCTCTGCGCCCCCGCATCTCTGCGTCAAAAGGGTCTTTGCAAACAGTTTCTCAAGAATCCGGGAATGTTGGTGGCAGTGAATCGACTACGGGCGGTGCGCCAGGTCGATCTGCTGGCGCAGTTCGTCGTGGGCGATTTGCAGATTCTCGCGCGCGTGAAAGTAGGCGGCTTCGGTGAACTCCAGCGCGCCGCTTTCCAGCAGATGGGTGAGCGCGTCCACAATGCGCAGCACCCGCCCCTGAAGCAGTTCGATGGTGGTGCCGTAGATCGATTCGGGAAAGAAGAGGTTGCTGACGATCAACAGCGTGAATCCGAACAAGATCACTGTTGCCACATTGCGGCTCACATAGTTGGGCAGCGCCGCGGCCACGATCACCCAGAGCACGGTTTCGAGCACCATGATCTGCCAGCGGGCGATGGGGCGCGCCGGCTGCAGCGTGCGCAGCGGTCCCGCCAGTTGGTCATAACTGCGCAGTTCGGTCAACCAGTTGTTGAACATGTAACACTCTTTGAGGTTGACGCGGTGCTGGTCGAAGCGGGCGAGGTCGAGCGCATACTGGCGACAGACGACGGTCAGATCGTAGAACTCTTTGCGGGTGAGCGGTTTCAGCGAGCCAACGCGCGGCGCAGAAGGCATGGCGGCGTCAGGCTCATCCCGCACCGGAGAGCAGGAGCGCCGCACAGGTGAGGATGCCGGTCCAGATCGTCGCCTTGACCGCGGCGTCGCGCAGCCGGTAACCATCCTCGGGCGTGACGTTGTTGCGGCGAATGTCGGCAAAAGCGCCCTGCGCCAGCGGCAGCGTGGCCAGCCCGCCCAACAGCCACAAGGGCAGCCGCGCCACCACCGTCACCAGCAGGATGCTGGCGTAGGCCAGCAGCGTGACGACGACGCCCAGATCCAGCGCGCGCGCCTCACCGACGATCACCGGCAGCGTGCGCTTGTCCATCAGCCAGTCGCGGCGCCGCGACCCCAGGTTCTGCGCCAGCAGGATCCACGAGATGAGCAGCACAATCGGCAGGCCGGCCATGACGGGGAGCCAGCTCAGGTTCTGCGCCTGGCTGTAGTAGGCGCTGACCAGGGGCAGCAGCCCCAGGCCGAGGCTGACGCCGATCTCGCCGACGCCCCAGCCGCGGTAGGCGTAGCGCACCGGCGGGGTGAAGGATGCGCCGAGCAGGAGCAGGCTCAGCGCGCCGAAGAAGAGCACCGGCCACCCGGCCAGCAGCGCCAGCCACAAGCCGCATACCACGCCGATCACCGTGAGCAGGTGGGCAAGGCTCATCACCAGCGGCAGTGGGATCACCCCGCCGACGAGCGCGGCAAAAGCCGTGTCAGGCAGATCGGCGGTAGGGCGGGCGTGGGGCAGCAGGCTCTGGCGCACGTCGCCGACGGCTACGTAGGCCTGGTAGGCGACGGTGATGCAGAGGACGCTGGCCGCGGTGAAGGCAAAGCGCAGCCAATCCATGCCGCCGGCAACCCAGGCGCCAAAGAACGCACCGACTAACGCCGGCATCGCCAACGCCAGGGCCATATCCACCCGCAGCGCCCGCCAGAGCAAGCCGGCCAGCGTGCGGCGGCGGAGTTTGGCCGTGCGCTCCAGGGCGATGGGCAATGGAGCGGCCGGCTCTTGGGTCGGCGAATCGTAAGTAGCCATAATGGCAAGTAGTGTAGCATCTTGCAGGTGTGGCGTCAATCTTTTTGCGAAGTTCGCACACGATACAGGTTGCACGGAACGGCCAAGCAGAGTATAACGAAGCTACACTCATTTGCCGCGCGGACGCGCCGGCAATGTCGTTATTGTTCACCCAAAGCTGAGAGGAATGCTATGCCAAGCGTCGATGTGGCCGCGGTTGAGGCGCAGGTTGCCCAATACAGCCAGACAATTATCAAGTTTCTGCGTGATCTCTGTGCGATCCCGTCCATGGATTCGCAAATTGGCCCCGTAGGCGAACGCGCAAAAGAGGAAATGCGCAATCTGGGTTTCGATGAGGTCTGGTTCGACAGCATGGGCAACATTGTCGGGCGCATCGGCGACGGCCCGCGCAAGATCGTCTTCGACAGCCACATCGACACCGTCGGCATCGGCAACCCGGACGAATGGGACTGGGATCCTTTCATCGGCAAAGTGGAGAAGGGTCGCTTCTACGCCCGCGGCGCCTGCGACGAGAAGGGCAGCACCCCGCCCATGATCTACGGCATGGCCATCGCCCGCGACCTGGGGCTGCTGGACGGCTGGACCGCCTACTATTTTGGCAACATGGAAGAGTGGTGCGACGGCATCGCCCCCCACGCTTTCGTCGAGCACGAGGGCATCCGCCCTGACTTCGTCGTCATCGGCGAGCCGACCAAGATGCAGGTCTATCGGGGGCACAAAGGCCGCGTCGAAATCGAAGTCATTTCCCGTGGACGCAGCGCCCACGCCGCCAGCAACCACCTGGGCGACAACGCCATCTACAAGATTCTCCCGCTGATCGACGGCGTGAGCAAGCTGGAGCCGCAATTGGGTGACGACCCCTTTCTGGGGCACGGCAAGATCACCGTCTCCGACATGAAGGTGTCGACGCCGAGCCTCAACGCCGTGCCGGACATGTGCAAGGTCTACATCGACCGCCGCGTCACCTTTGGCGAGAGCGCCGAAGCCGCCATCGGCCAGGTGCGCGATCTGGTGGCGCCTGAACTGCTGGCGAAGGGTGATGTGACCGTCGAAATGATGAAGTACGACGATCCCAGCTACACCGGTTTCGTCTTCCCGGTCGACAAGTACTTCCCGGCCTGGGCGCTGGACGAAAGCCACCCGCTGGTGCAGGCCGGTCTCCAGGCAGCGGCGCTGATCGGGCTGCCCCCGCACCCGGCGGGCAAGTGGAACTTCAGCACCAACGGCATCTACTGGATGGGCAAGGCGAGCATTCCCAGCATCGGCTTTGGCCCGGGCGAGGAAGAGACCGCGCACACGACGCAGGACAGCGTGCTGCTGGCCGACGTGGTGAAGGCGACGGCGTTCTACGCGATTCTGCCCGCACTGCTCTGATTAATGGCCAATGGTCAATTGTCAATTGTTAATTGTCATGATTCACGGGGCGCCATTGACCGTTGTCCATTGACCGTTGACAATTAACCATTGACAATTAACCATTGACCGTTGACCGTTGACCGTTCATTCGCTCCGCGCAACATTCACAACGAGGTGAAACGCCTATGACCGTCACCAAAACTGCCGTCGTGGCTATCGGCGGCAACTCCCTGATTCTCGACAACAGCAAGCCGGATGTGCCGCACCAGTGGGATGCTGTGCGCGAGACGGCGCGCAACATCGCCGACATGGTCGCCGACGGCTGGAACGTGGTGCTTACCCACGGCAACGGGCCACAGGTGGGCTTCATCCTGCGCCGCAACGAGCTGGCTTCGCCCCAAGTGCACGCAACGCCGCTTGACCTGATCGTGGCGGACACGCAGGGCAGCATCGGCTTCATGCTGCAGCAGGCGCTGGACAACGAATTTCTCGTGCGCGGCATTGCCCGCCAGTGTGTCACCCTCGTCACCCAGGTGCGGGTGGAGAGCGACGACCCTGCCTTTCACAACCCCACGAAGCCGATTGGCGGGTTTATGGACGAAGCCAGCGCCCGCAAGTTCGAGGTGGAGGGCTGGCAGGTGGTGGAGGACGCGGGCCGCGGCTGGCGGCGCGTCGTCGCTTCGCCGGAGCCGGTGGAGATCGTCGAGGAGCGGGCCATTGCCCAGGCGGTGGAGCTGGGCTGGATCGTCGTGGCGGTGGGCGGCGGCGGCATCCCGGTGGTGCGCAATCGCAAGGGTGAGCTGCGCTCCGTCTACGCGGTGATCGACAAGGACCGCGCCAGCAGCCTGTTGGCCAGCGCCATCGACGTCGATCTCTTCTTGATCAGCACGGGTGTGGAGCAGGTGGCGATCCACTTTGGCAAGCCGAACCAGGTGAACCTGAGCCAGATCACCCTGGCGGAGGCGAAGCAGTACATGGCTGAAGGCCACTTTGCGCCGGGCAGCATGAAGCCGAAGATCGAGGCGTGCATCCGCTTCCTGGAACAGAGCAGCAAGCCCGACGCCGCCGCGCTGATCACCGACCCGCCGAATCTGGGCCGGGCGCTGCGCGGGGAGACGGGGACGCGGATTGTGAGCGGGTGATGAGGTGAGCGGGTGATGAGGTGAGGGGGTGAGAGGGTGTGAAATTCACCCGCTCACCCCCTCACCCTCTCACCCCCTCATTACCCAAACCGCCCCGCCACATACTGCACGGCTTTGCTCACGGGCAGCGCCTGGCTGGAGTTGCCGGTGCGCACGTAGAGTTCTTCTTTGCCCTGGTAGCGCAGGTAGACCGGGTGCGCGGCGGGGCGCACGTTGAGCCGGCAGATTGTCTTTTCCGCCAGTTGGGGAAAGGTCACCTCCACATACTGGCGGTTCTCCATGCCGACCATTGCGCCGAAAGCCATGTTGAAGACATTCTCGAAGCCGTCCACATTCGGCTTCTTGAGCGTGCTCATGTCCTGCTCGATGCCCAATACCTCGGCGTCGTCGCCGATGCCGATGAGCAGGACGCCCCCGTTGGCGTTCATGAAGGCGACCAGGTTCTTCATCACCGGCTCGTAGAGTTCCTTATTGACCGACTGCCGGCGGTAATCCCACATCAGGCTGGCCTTGAATTCGGCGGACTGATGCTCGCCCGCGGCGATGATCTCCGCCAGCGGCGCGTCGAGCAGAGCCGGTGCGGCCAGCGCCCGCGCCGCCACCACCTCGCGCAATTCCTCCGCCAGGGTGTGGGGGTGGGGCAGGTTGCTCATGCTGACCGGCGCCGCGGCAGGCGATGTCACCGTGATCGCGCCGTAGTCCAGTTGGCGCCCCAGCCAGTTTTGACGCACATCCACCTGTGCGTCGGCGCTCAGGTCGACCAGTTTCTGTTCGGCAAAGGTCGGGCCGCGGCGCCAACGCACCGCGCCGTTCTGGATGCGATAAACGGGGTAATACCAGGTGAGAAAGGCGGCGCCCGCGATCAGTGCCTGGAGCAGGGTGTAGGCCAGCGCAATCAGCCACGGGTAGGCGATGATCTGCTCGTCGAAGTCGGTGGCGGTGTAAGCAGCTTCGATTTCCGGCGCGACGAAGACGATGATCACCAGCACCGTGAGCAGAAACTGCGCGACGATGAGGCGCAGGAAAAAGAGAAACGGGCTTTGGCGAATCTCCACACCGGGCTGAGGCATGATTCGATCCTGGGAATTGGCTCACGCCAAGACGCAAAGGCGCCAGGAACAGTGGGAAGATGGAAGATTCCGCCGCCGAGTGTTTCTTTGCGCCTTTGCGTCTTGGCGTGAGGCTGTTGCTGTTTTAGACCGACGACTTGCCCTTGCCGCTGGCGGTGCCGCGCACAGCGTTGACGACCGCAACCACGATCACTGCGCCGACGATCAGTTCGAGGATCACGTTGATCGACACGCTGGCCAGGGTGGCAAAGAAGGGCACGCCCAGCCGCAGCGAGATGGCGCCGATCACCAGCAGCGTATTGGTGAGGGTGCCGGCTACGCTGGCGCCGATCAGCCGGACGTTTTCGCTGGCTGATCGCATGCCTTGGTAGACCAGCCACGCCACCGGGCCGATGAAGAGCCGCGGCAGCACCGAGATGAACGGGTCGGCGAAGAGGGCGTCGGGGCTGCCCGCGGGCTGCTGGGTGGCCAGGAACATGCTGAACAGCCCGAACGCGCCGCCGACGATCAGGCCGACGACCCAGCCCTCCAGGATGGCGCCGATGATCGTGGGCACGACCAGAATGGTGATCGAGATCGCTCCAAAGCTGATAAAGCCGAGCGCGCGCAGCGGCCCCAAGTTGAGCGGGATCGACAGTACGATGCTCACGGCAATCAGAACCGCAGTGATAACCAGCCGGCGGGTGTTGAACGCTCCTTCCGAATTCATAGCTGACCTCCTCAGATTACTGCTTGAATGGCCGACACAATCTGTTGTAGCACTGGTTCAGTATAAAACCAGATTCCTATTACAAGCGCAAACATCAGCAAAGTGGCTGCGTAGTCCACCGGGCGGGCGTGAAGTTGGAGAAAGCGGGTGCGTCCGCCGCCACCCATGTAGCAGCGCGCCTCCATCGCCACGGCCATGTCTTCGGCGCGGCGGAAGGCGTTAACAAAGAGCGGCACTACCAACGGCGTGATCGCTGCGGCGATCTCCACCGGGCGCCGCCAGCTCAGCGCGCCGATCTCCCCCCCGCGGCTCGCCTGCGCCCGCATGATGCGCTCCAATTCCTCCACCAGGATCGGCACGAAGCGCAGGGCGATGGTGGCGATCAGTGCGATCTCGTGTGCGGGCACACCCAGCCGCGCAAAGGGCTTGAGCAGTAGTTCCACGCCGTAGGTCAACTGCGTGATCTTCGTGGTCAGCGTCGGCAGGCTGATTAACATCAGCAGCGACATCAGCCGGCTCAGGCTCAGCAGCGCCAGCAGCACCGCGTCGCCGGTGATGCGAATCCAGCCCCACTCGAAAATCACCACGCCATCTGGCTGCACCCAACTCTGCCAGAAGATCGACAACACGAGGAAGAAAGCGATATAGGGCAGGCCGCGAATGAAAGGCCGCAGCACGAAGTCCAGCGGGATGCGCGCCAACAGCACCAGCGCGGCGACCACGGCCAGGTAGACCAGGCTGACCGCCAGCGAGCGGGTGAAGGTCATCCCGGCCAGCAGAAAGCAGGTGCAGAGAATCTTGGTGCGCGGGTCGAGCCGATGCACCAGGGTGTCGCCAGGGATGTACTGGCCAATGACGATGTTGCGCGAAAGTTCGAGCGCCATGGTGAAAGGTGATGAGGTGAAAAGGTGAGAGGGTGAGGGGGTGAGAGGGTGAAACTACACCCCCCTCACCTCATCACCCCCTCACCCTCTCATTACTCCAGGATCAACAGCGCCGCGTTCTGCTCGACGCGCTGGCCGGCCGTCACGTTGACGCTCTTGACCACACCGCTGCGCATGGAGCGCAGTTCGTTTTCCATCTTCATCGCTTCGAGGATGACCAGCGGCTGCCCTTCATCGATGGTCTCGCCCTCCTGCACCAGCACTTTGACCACCAGCCCCGGAATCGGCGCGGTGACGGCCAGTTCGCCGTCGGGCAGCGTCGGCAGCTTGCGCCCGCGGTTCAGCCGCCGCGCACGTTCGTCCTCGATCTGCACGTGAAACTGTTCGCCGCGCACGTTGATGGTGTAATCGAAGCGGTCGATTGCGATCAACATCTCATAGCTGTGCCCGTCGAGCAGCACGCTGAAAAGCTCTGGCGAACCCGAATTCACCAGGTCAACCACCACCGGCTCGCCGTCGAGCAGCATGCCGTCGGCGGTGATGTCCACTTCATACTCGTTGCTGCCGATGCGTGCGTAGTATTTCACCAGCGCCCCCTTTGTGCGCGCATGCGCCCGGACTGCTGCCACAGGCTGCCCGTTGGCTTGCTGTCGCCGTTGCTCTGCCCCACACGCGCCACCGCGTGACGCCCTTCCTCGTGCGCGATCATGGCGGCGACGACGGCAGCCAGCTTCTCGTGCTCGGTGGAATGGGGGTGGCGCGCGCTGATGCGCCGCCGGCTCAGAAAGCCCGTGTCGAAGGTGCCCCACATAAATTCCGGGCTGTCCATCAACTCCTGATGAAAGGGAATCGACGTGCGGATGCCGCCGATGCGATACTCGTTGAGCGCGCGGCGCATGCGCAGGATCGCCTCGGCGCGGGTGTCGCCCCAGACGATGAGCTTGGCCACCATCGGGTCATAGTAGAGGCTCACCTCGCAACCTTCGTAGAGCATACTCTCGACGCGCACGCCGGGGCCGTTCGGCTCCTTGAGATAATTCACCACCCCGGTGCTGGGCATAAAGTTGTTGTACGGGTCTTCCGCCGTGATGCGGCATTCGATCGCCCAGCCTTTGGGTGCGATGTCGGCCTGCTTGTAGCGCAGCCGCCGCCCGGAGGCTATGCTGATCTGCTCCTTGACGATGTCGATGCCGGTGACCAACTCCGTGACCGGGTGCTCCACCTGGAGGCGGGTATTCATCTCCAGGAAGTAGTATTTGTTGTCCTTGCTGTCGAAGAGGAATTCGATGGTGCCGGCGTTGACGTAGCCCACGGCTTCCGCCGCCGCCACCGCCACCTTGCCCATCTCGGCGCGCAGCTTTTCGTCCACCGCCACGCTGGGCGATTCCTCGATCAGCTTCTGGTGGCGGCGCTGGATGCTGCACTCGCGCTCGCCCAGGCTCAGCGTGCGCCCGTGGGAATCGGCGAGAATCTGAATCTCGATGTGGCGCGCGCTGGCGATCAGCTTTTCCAGGTAGACCTCGTCGTTGCCAAAGGCTGCCATCGCCTCGCGGCGCGCGGACTCCAGAGCGTTGGTGAACGCCTCGGCATCGTAGACCGCGCGCATCCCCTTGCCGCCGCCGCCGGCCGCCGCCTTGATCATGATCGGAAAGCCGATCTCCTGGGCGACAGCGGCCAATTCCGCGTCGTGCAGCCCTTTCTCCGAGCCAGGAACAAGGGGCACGCCGCGCTGTTTGACCGTCTCGCGCGCCGTGATCTTGTCGCCCATCTTCTCGATGGCTTCCGGGCTGGGGCCGATAAAGGTGATCCCCGCGTCGGCGCAGGCCGCGGCGAACTCCGCCCGTTCGGAGAGGAAGCCGTAGCCGGGGTGGATCGCGTCGGCGCCGGATCGACGCGCCACGTCGATGATCTTGTCGATGCGCAGGTAGCTGTCGCGGCTGGGCGCCGGGCCAATCGGGTAGGCTTCGCTGGCGTAGCGCACATGCAGCGCCGTGCGGTCTGCCTCGGAGAAGACCGCCACCGAAGCGATGCCCCGCTCCTCCAGCGCGCGGATCACACGGACGGCGATTTCACCGCGGTTGGCCACCAACACTTTCTTGAACATGCTCTGTTCTCCCAGCCTTCTCCCGAAAAATGCTCAGACACTGTTTGTAAAGTCCCTTTGACGCAGAGACGCGGCGTCGCAGAGGTTCGCAGAGAAGAAATTCGATGCGATTCTGCGGCAGTTTCTCTGCGTTTCTCTGCATCTCTGCGCCTCCGCGTCGAAGTGGTTGGCTTGACAAATAGACTCTCACGCAAAGACGCGAAAATGCTTCTGCTTTGCCGTGGCTCCGCCAGCAGGTTACAAGCCGCTGCGATGGACGCGCGCGGTGACAAAGACGCGGTCGTACCGATAGGGCTGCGGCAACAGCGTCGTCGCCGTGTGCCACTGCCCGAAAAGCGTATCGCCGGGCGTCAACACCAGCCGGCGAAAGCTCCACACTGTCACGCCGATGGGACGCCCCACCGCCGCCTGATAATCCTCTTCGACGATGCCCTGCACGCGCCCGATGCCGGTGAGCGTGCGCGTTTCCCACGCGCCCCAAGGCAACATGCCGTCATCTTGCGGCGCACAGGTGACGCGCACCGGGACTGCGCCGCAGTCGACCACGAAGACGCCCATTTCCGCGCCTTCTTCCTTGAAAAGATCCGCCTCCACGATCTGGCCGGTGAAGGCATAATGGCCGCGCCCCACCTGGCAGAACTGCGGCGGCAGCGGCGCCTGCTGCACCGTGAACCAGTTATCAGCGGTGGCGTCGGGCAGCAGCACGCCCGCGTCCAGCACCACGGACAGCGGCTGGCCCTGGGTCAAGCCCGGGAAGCCCATCAGCGTGTATTGCTGGGCGGTAAGCTCGAATTCGATCTCGGTGAGCGCCATGTGTTGCGTGCGTACCTCAGGAATTGTGAATCGTGAATCGTCAATTGTGAATTGTGAAGTTGGCCCCTCGCCCCTCGCTTACACTCAGGGTTCGGATGACATCGCCCCTCGCCCCTCGCCCCTCGCCCCTCGCCCCTCCTACAACGGAATATTCCCGTGTTTCTTCGGCGGCAGACTGGCCTGCTTGTTGCGCAGCATCTCCAGCGCGTTGATCAGCCGCGGGCGCGTTTCGTGCGGTTCGATCACGTTGTCGATGAAGCCGGCGGCGGCGGCGATGTAGGGGTTGGCAAAGCGCTGGCGATATTCCTGCACCAGCTCGGTCTTGCGCTCTGCCGGATTCTGCGCTTCGGCGATCTCGCGGCGGAAGATCACGTTGACCGCTCCATCCGGCCCCATCACCGCGATCTCGGCGCTGGGCCAGGCCAGCACC
>JAPKMV010000649.1 GCA_026645635.1 Caldilineaceae bacterium | reverse complement strand
TAGAAGATGCTCACCTTGTCGGGCTTGACGTAGTTGAGCAGACGCTGGTAGTGGGTGATGAGCAGGAAGCCGCGCTCGGGCGTGGCCAGCTTGTTGATGCCCTCGGAGACGACGCGCAGCGCGTCGATGTCCAGGCCGGAGTCGGACTCGTCCATGATGGCGAACTTGGGCGCCAGCATGGCCATCTGCAGCACCTCGGTGCGCTTCTTTTCGCCGCCGGAGAAGCCGTCGTTGAGATAGCGCCGGGCAAAACTCGGATCGACGTTGAATTCCTTCATCTTGTCGTTCAGTTCACGGCGGAAGTCGCGCATGGGCATAAGGTTGCTGCCGATGACGCCGGCGCGACCATCATGCTCGATCGCCTGGGCGGTGTAGCCGCGCACGTTGCTCACCGCGGTGCGCAGGAAGTTGGCCACGCTCACGCCGGGCACGGCCACCGGATACTGGAAGGCCAGGAAGAGACCCGCCTTGCAGCGCTCATCCGGCTCCATCTCCAGGATGCTCTCACCGTCGAGGAGGATGTCGCCATCATAGATTTCGTAGTGGGGATGGCCGGCAATGACATAGGCCAGGGTCGACTTGCCTGAGCCATTCGGCCCCATCAGCGCGTGGATTTCGCCACTGTGCAGGGTCAGGTTGACCCCTTTGAGAATCTCTTTGTCTTCGACGCCGGCGCGCAGGCCGCGGATTTCCAGTACACTCATGTTTGACTCCTAAACTAGATTATTTTGACTACAAATCGTTGATCACAGGTGACATGCAGCCGTCCGCCAATCTGCCGGTCACGAATTGCACGAATCTGGACGAATTCACACGAATGGTTCATTTCAAGTAAGCTACTCACCCGCCGTCACGAATTACACGAATTTTGACGAATGGGCACGAATCTTCGTTTTCAATTCGTTGGAATTCGTGTAATTCGTGACCGAAAAGCTGCGACGGCTGAGTAGTTAGCTGAGTCGTTACTATTTCAATTCGTCAAAACTCGTACAATTCGTGACGTAGTATTGGACAGGTGCATTTCAATCACTAACTCGCACGGTATTCTCGCTTTGTCACGCCGGCAGTGTGACCTACGCAACGACGCTATTGAGTGCGATGCCGTTGCCCGCATTGTTGGCGTGGGTGACGACAAAGGTGCAGCCGGCGTGGCCGTCCATCATACACGCGCTCAGGTTGACCTCCGAGCCGAGCACCTTGCGCATCATCGCCGTGTCCATGTCGCAGATCTCACGGTGCTCGCTGGCCAGTTCGTGGAACGGGCAGTTGTAGGTGCGCAGCAGGATCGTGCCGTTCTCCTGGGGCAGGGCGTCGGCCAGCACACCGTTGTCGTTGAGCGTGTGCGCCAGTTCGTGCACCCGGCCTTGCAGCGCCTGCGCCCGCACTGAGGATGCGTATTTGTGCGCCAGCCGGGTGCTCACCCGGTCGAGGAGCAGATGGGCGCGCTCGCTGCCTTCCAACACAAACAACTCCTGCAAGAGCGTCAGCGCCAGATCGTCGCACTGGCAGGCAAAGAGTTCCTGCACTTTGGGCGTCAGAAAATAGGCGTGGTGGGGGCGCCCGACGCGGGCGTGCACGATGCGGCGTTCGAGATACCCCTCGGCCTGGAGCGTGTTGAGATGCTGGCGCACGGCGGTGGTGGTCACGCGCAGCACATCCTCCAATTCTTTGATTGTCGCCGATCCCTGACGCTGCAGCGTTTCGATGATCTGCCAGAGCGGCGATTCACGGCGGTTCAATTGCGTAAATGTCATGATTTCCCTCTGCTCACGGCCTGACTAAACTGGACAATAGCACGACAAAACATTTTTGTCAAATGAAAATGTTTTTATTCGTCAATTGACGCGGTTCCAGTTATTGCATTACGGATTTGGCGGTTGGGCGCAGCAAAGGTATACAGCCTTCCAATCCGACTTGCTTGGCGACGGAGCCACCGAAAATATCGCCAACAATTTTGTGTACGAGGCCCCGGCGTCTTTTCATCAGCCGCCGTCGACAGGAGAGGATAATCACCCACAGACTTCGCCGTTTTGAGCTGAATGTCAAGACGTTTGTTGTCTTTTTGTGGGTAATGACTGTCAGATCGTCGTAGCCATTGCTCCGGCTGCCAGTCTACATCACACTGTTCAGTTGCGCCCGGGAGTACCATGTGGGCTGCGGCAGAGCGCGGGCCGACGCCGAGCTATTGGCCAAAGGGTTTCCGCCGCAGCCGATCGAGGTTTCATACCCATGTCCCAAACCGATGCAGATCACCCCTGGTATGTGATCCATGCCCGCCCACAGTTGGAATTGCTCGCCGCCGCGGTGATTGAAACGCGGTTAGGTCTGGTGACCTGGCTGCCGGAAGTCGCCCAGCCGCGGCGGGGACGGCGTCAGCGCGGCCCACTGTTTCCCGGCTATCTCTTCGTGCAGGCTGACGAGTTTGGCCTGCCGCTATCGGCAATCAACCACATGCCAGGCGTGGTGCGGGTCGTTGCTTTTGGCCCCAAGCCGCAGCCGCTGGCTCCTGAAGTGATCGCTGCACTGCGCGCCGAGGTCGAAGCAGTCAACGCCCGCGGCGGGCTGCCACAACACCCCTTCAAACCAGGCGAAACGGTGCGTCTCCGGGAAGGCCCGCTGGCCGGCATGGAGGCGCTCTTTCTTGGCCCCACCGAGCCGGCTGCGCGCGTGGAGATTCTGCTCCGCTTTCTCGGCAGCCAGCGCACCCTGTTCGTGGCGCCGGACACGCTGGAAAGCGTCGCCAACCCTATCGCCACTCGCCCACAAACGCGCCGCAGCCGGGGCAAGGGTCGGCCGATCCAGCGGGATCGTTAGGAAACAATGGCCGCCAGGAAGAATCTGCCGGGCCTGTGGCTAGGCGTAAGCATCGCCCTGCTGGCGCTGATCGCTGCGGCGTCCGTCGGCGCTGCGGTGGCACGCAACCGCAGCTCGCTCACCTATTTGTCGACGCCTGGCGCCGGCAGCCTGCCGCCTGCGGATCACGCCCGCTCTGCCTACTGGCGCGCAGTGTCGGCGCTGACAGACGGCGACCCAGCCGGAGCGCTGGCGCTGATTCTGCCGGAAGCGTCGGCCGGCGATCGGGTGGCGCGGCACCTGGCTGGCTG
>JAPKMV010000648.1 GCA_026645635.1 Caldilineaceae bacterium | reverse complement strand
GCGGCGCCAACTCCATGCGCATCATCCCCCCGCTGGTGATCGAGCGCAGCCAGGTGGATGAGGGGCTGGACATCTTCGACTATGTGGTCGGTCTGGCTGAGACGGAGTTGCTGTAGGACGATGGCAGTAATAGACCGCGGATTTAGCGGATGAGGCGGATTTGCGCGGATAATTCAGAAATCCGCGCAAATCCGCCTCATCCGCCAAATCCGCGGTCTATCCTGATCTCCCTTACGCGCTCAGTGCTTCTTCGACGCAGCGGCCTTCCCACTGCGGGTGCACGGGGATGTCGAGCAGGCGCGCCAGCGTCGGCGCGGTGTCGAGGAGCGTGACGCTCTCCGCAATCTCATGCCCTGGCCGCACCTGCGGGCCGGCCAGCACCCAGGGAATCGTCATTTCCTCAGGCGTGTCGGCGCCGTGGCTGCGTTCCAGCCCGCCGTGGTCGGCGTGAACGAGCACGTGGGCAGCGGGCGGCAAGGCCCTCAGCAGTCGCCCAAGCTGCGCATCCACGCGCTGCGCCTGCCGCAGGTAGCCTTCGCTCATCCAACCGTAGAAATGACCGGCGGTGTCCACCGTGCCCAGATAGACAAAGGCAAAGTCGGGTTGGTGGCGCGCCAGCACATCGATGGCCACGTCCACCACCTCGTCGTCCCCATCCTCGCTCATGTACGTGTTGCGATACCAGGCGTAATGCAGCGACTCGGGGCGGCCCAGGTCGCGCAGCGGCTCCCAGTTGTAGAACGCGGCGCAGCGCTTATTGTAGAGATTGGCCTGGTCGAACAGACCGGGCAGCGGCCGCGCCATCGGCTGAAAGGTGTTGGTGGTGATGCCGTGGCGCGTGGGCGGGACGCTGTGGAAGATCGACAGGTGGCAGGGCAGGGTGATGCAGGGCAGCACCGAGCGGGCGCTGAGCGTCCACGCACCCCGTTCACAGAGCGTTTGCAGATGCCTGCACCCGGCGGGCGCGATGGCGTCGGGCCGCAGCCCGTCGATCATGACAAAGATGACTGGCGCGTAGTCAGCCATGTGGCCTACTCGATCACAATCTTGTCAAGGCCCGGTTCCGCCGCCGGGAACTGCATCTTCAGTTCTTCCAGCGCGCCGATCACCGTATGGGAGATGACCAGGTTGCGGTACCACTTGCGGTTGGCCGGCACCACGAACCAGGGCGCGTGCTTGGTGCTCGTGCGCTCCAGCATCTCCTCGTAGGCGGCCATGTAGTCGGGCCAGCGCTTGCGCTCCGCCAGGTCGCCGGAGGAGAATTTCCAGTGCTTAGCGGGGTCGTCCAGCCGCTCCTGAAGCCGCTCCTTCTGTTCATCTTTGGAGATGTGCAGATAGAATTTGAGGATCGTCACGCCCTCCTCGGCCAGCATCTCCTCAAAGGCGTTGATCTGGTCGTAGCGTTTGCGCCAGACATCCTCCGGCACCAGGTTGTGGACGCGCACCACCAGCACATCCTCATAGTGGCTGCGGTTAAAGATCACGATCTCGCCCCGTGCCGGCGTGTGTTGGTGGATGCGCCACAGGTAGTCATGGGACAGTTCGATGGGCGTGGGCGCCTTGAAGGCCGCCACCTTGACGCCCTGGGGGTTGACGCCGTCGAAGACGTGGCGGATGACGCCATCTTTGCCGCCGGTGTCCATGGCCTGGAGCACGATCAGCAGCTTGTGCTTGCTCTCGGCGTAGAGCAGCTCCTGAAGTTCTTCCAACCGGTCGGTCAGCTTTTCCAGCGCCTTCGGCGCGTCCTTCTTGTCGCCGTCAAATTGGCTGTCGTCGCCAGGATCCCAGTCCGCCAGCTTCACCTTGCTGTTCGGTTTCACACGGTAACGGTCGATATTCATAGCTCTTCTCCTGAATGCGTCTGGCTGCGGCGGCGCGACAAAGCATCATCGTTCGACCCCGCGGCGCAGACAAGGCTCGCTGCGTCCCTATCGATCCACAAAAGGCAAATACACTCGTCTGTCGGCGGCAGGGAAGACATCCACAAACGCCGATGCGCTGCCATCGGCGCCGCCGCTTGGCCCTGATGCTTCCACATCAACCAGATTGGCAAAATCGGCTGTCTGCACCACGTTGCCCAGGAAAGACAGCCCCTGCGTCGTATTCGTAAACGTCACCACTTCGCCCGGCTCCAACCTGGTGGTGCGCGTGATCACGGCAGTCAGCGGCGGGTCCTTCTGCATAAAGTCGCGCAGGATCAACTGCGTCAGGTTGACGTTGCCCGTATTGCGGACCGAGATGCAGAAATAGACCGGCGTCGACGGTTGGATCAAGATGTTGGGCGAAGCGGCGCAGACGCTGCTCACCAACCCCACTGTCTTGGACACGGCAATCGCCGGCGCCGGCGTGGGCTGGATCACCGTGACATGAGCGCGGTCGATGTCCTCGGCATTGGCGTAGGGGCCGGTCGCCTCCACCAGGACGGTGTTGGTGATGCTGACCGTCGGCGTAACCGGCCCCAACTTCGCCCAGTCGGTGTAAGTGTTCGTGCGGGTGATCGTATCGCCGGGCCAGAAGGTGTCGGTGGTCGACGCCCCCGAAATCTGAAGCTGCACGTCGTTGTATACGTAGCGGGTAAAAGGCACATTGCCCACATTGGTGACGACGAAGCAGTAGTAGACGGGTACGCCACGGTTGATCACCACCTGATTGCCTGTGGCGCAAAGGCCGGGAACCAACCCCACCGTCTTCGTGATCAGCACCCTGGCGTCGAGCGGCGCCGGTGCAACGAGATGCGCCCGCGCCGTGGACTGGGCGGTTGCGACAACGTTGCCCTGCACGGTCATCGTCATGTAGGCCGTATTGGTAACCGAAACAAGATGGCGCACTTGGCCAAAGCGGCTGATATTGGCGCTGGTGCGGTCGAACATCACGCCGGGTGGCAAGGACGAGGGGGTCATGACATAGGTCGCGCCTAGCGTCGGATCTGTGATGCGCAGCACGGGCTGGGTGAAGGTCATCTGGCTGGTGTTGTGGATTTTGACACAGTAATTCACCCGCGTGCCCACCGGCACGGTGACCTCTTGTGCCGGCGGACAGCCAGCCTCCGTGCCCACGGTCTTGGTAATGACCACCGACTGCGCGTGCGCGGGGGTCACGTCACCGA
>JAPKMV010000647.1 GCA_026645635.1 Caldilineaceae bacterium | reverse complement strand
TCGCAGCTTGTTAACAAGAAATTTTACCACAGGATACTGCGACGGCGTGCCGCGGCGTGTATGTAATCTCGCCAATCGCACGCCTTTGAGCGCTACGCCGGCAACTTCAAACAGATCGCAAACATTGGAGTGTGATGTGTCAGCGTGGAGGCCACGGCAAACGCCATGTTGTTTGTCGCTGCCAGCCCTGGCGCGTTGAGTGTATCGAACAGATTACGGGTTACAATCCTGCCATGCAGCCGGCGTGGAAGTTGAGCGCAGTTTGGGTTTTGAGCCGGTTGACCGGGAATTCGAGCAACCTGGCTACCACATTGAGAGCCGCGTGCCGGGCGCGGGCCGGCCGCGCTTCATCGAGGTGAAGGGACGCGTCAGCGGCAACGGCGCGGCAACGATCACCGTCACCAAGAATGAGATCCTTTACTCGCTCAACAAGCCGGAGGATTATGTGCTGGCGATTGTCGAGTTTCTGGGCGATAATGATCATCGGGTTCACTACCTGCGCCAGCCGTTCCAGCGGCGCCGGACTTCGGGGTGACGAATGTGAATTACGATTTTTGCGAATGGATTGCGCGGGCAAATAAGCCAGGAAAAGAAAGGTCTGGGAACTCATGAGGCCGATAATTGCGGACTTATCGATTAGTGGATTTCGGGCACTGCGCGAACTCAAAATCAACGGGCTTGGGAGAGTTAATCTAGTTACTGGGCGCAACAATACTGGGAAATCGTCTTTGCTCGAAGCCCTTCGTATTTTGGCTTCTGATGTGTCTCCGTCGGTGCTTTATGACATTCTGCGCTTCCGAGAAGAGGATGCCAGGGATACTGAAGAATCGGCGCTCCTGGCAGATTCTGAGGACATGTTTCCGCTATCAAGCCTCTTCCATGGTTTCCCCCAATTTTCAGCCGAGCTGAGGCCAATCAAAATTGAGGCATCAGGCAAGTCGAAGTCGATGAATCTATCCATTGGGGCGGGGTGGTATTCTGAGGAACGCGATCAGAACGGTATCAGGAGGCGATTCCCAGCACAACCCCGTCTATTTGCCAACGACAATGTCGCCTTCCCTGCGCTCTTGATCGAGACTGACGGTGCACAACGGTTCATGCCTTTAGATGTATTGAGCCGAAATCAGCGCGCTCGATTTTTGGGCGCTCTAACCAATGAACCACGGATGACATGCATTGCTGTGAATCCATATGGCGGCGAGCGCACAGCCACACTTGGGGCGTTGTGGGACAAGATTGCGCTGTCGGATCACGAAGATGACATTGTCAAGGCGCTGCAAATTATTGACCCAGAAATTAAAGCCGTTTCGATGATCGGCGGAGAAGGAGGTCGATTACAGCGCACTGCAATTGTCAGAGCTTCAAACATGCGACGCCCTGTGCCGCTTCGTTCTTATGGCGATGGCGTGAACCGGCTATTCGGTATCGTCCTGTCACAAGTCAACGCGCAAGACGGATTGCTGCTGATCGATGAATTTGAGAACGGTATGCACTATTCGATTCAGCGCGACGCCTGGCGGATCGTGTTCGACCTGGCCAAACGACTCGACATACAAGTAGTCGCAACTTCACATAGCTGGGACACGATTGAAGCGTTCCAGCATGTGGCAAATGAACATACAGAGGATGGCGTTTTGATTCGCTTGTCGCGTAGAGGCGACGAGATCATCCCGACCCTCTTCCGTGAAGACGAATTAGCCATTGCCACGCGTGACCGGATCGAGGTGCGCTGACATGGCTGCCAAGAGAATCCTCCTCGTCGAAGGCAACGATGATGAACATGTGCTGAAAGCCGTGTGCGGTAAACGGAATGGGCCACATCTCGATGAAATCAAGCCGCACGGTGGCGTCGATCGACTCCTGGAAAGCCTTCCTGTACGTCTAAAGGCCAGCGTGGACGGGGAGATCGTCGGAGTGGTCATTGATGCAGATACTGACCTGATTGCACGTTGGAGATCTCTACAGGATCGGCTCAACCAGGTTGGTTATCAAGATGTTCCAGGCAGCCCGTCACCTGAAGGCACGATTATCGACCCACCCCTTGGTACACTGCTGCCGCGTGTCGGTATCTGGATCATGCCTGACAACCAAAGCGCGGGGATTTTGGAGAGTTTCCTGCGCTTTCTCGTGCCGGCTGGATCGGGTCTCTTTGACCATGTCGAATCCAGCGTGGCGGCGATTCCAGACAGTGAGTTACGCTTCAGCCAACTTGCCAAACCGAAAGCCTTGATTCATACGTGGTTAGCCTGGCAAGAGGAACCAGGAAGGCCATTGGGCTTGGCTATCACGGCACGCTACCTTGATCCTGATGTGACGCAGGTCGATGTTCTTGTCTCCTGGCTAAATCGCCTGTACTTTCCATGACCCACAACACCGATAAACTCATCGAAGTCGCCCTTCCCCCCGAAGCCATCAACGCCGCCGCCGGCGAGAAATCCACCCGCCACGGCCACCCCTCCACCCTGCACCTCCGTTGGGCGCGGCGCCCAACGGCCGCACAATGAAACCCACTCTCATCGTCGACCGCGTCGCCATCGTCACCGGCGCCAGCTCCGGCATCGGCGCGGCGACGGCGCGGGCGCTGGCGCAGGCGCGCGCCCACGTCGTGCTGGCCGCGCGGCGCCAGGAGCAGATCGCTGCGCTGGCCGCCGAACTGGCCGCCGCCTACGCGGTGCGCACGCTGGCCGTCCCCACCGACATGAGCCGCCCAGAGGAGATCGCCCGCCTGGTGGGGCGCACCGTAGCCGAATTTGGTAGAGTTGACATCCTCATCAACAACGCCGGGCTGGGGCTGCAAGGCGATGTGGCCGATCTGGCCCCCGCCGACCTGCGCTATCTCTTCGATGTCAACGTTTTCGGCGCGGTGCAAGCCATGCAGGCCGTCATCCCGCCCATGCGCAGCCAGCGCGGCGGTATGATCGTCAACATCAGCAGCATCTTGGGCAAGGTGGTTGTGCCGTCGCTGGGGATGGTCGGCTCGTCCGCGGGCTACACGGCCAGCAAATACGCGCTGAACGCCTTCAGCGCCGCCGCGCGCATGGAACTGCGCAGCGCGGGCATCCACGTCGTCACCGTGCTCCCCGGCGTGACGCGCAGCGAGTTCAACCAGCACTTCCT
>JAPKMV010000646.1 GCA_026645635.1 Caldilineaceae bacterium | reverse complement strand
GGTCGGCGCGCAGCCGGGGGATAATGTCTGCGGCCTGCAAACCGCGGCGACGGTTGAGCCGCACTGCGTCGGGCACGATGTCGATCAGGGCGGTGCGCATCAACATGCGGTCCATGCCAGTCTGCGGATCGACAAAGAGATGCGCCGGCACGCCCAGACAGTGGGTCAAGAGACGGATGTCGGCGGTGGGGTCGCGAATCTCCACGCCAAACGCACGCCCCTGCTCTGCCTGCAAAGCGCCGATGATGGTGCGCCCGGCGCCGAGCATCCGCACGCGCCGCTGCAGTTCCGTTTCATCGGGGAAACAAAGCGGGTGGTACGGATCGTCGTTGAAAACGTCAAGAATATTGGTCCGCTTCGCCAGGTCGGGATGAATGGCGCTGTCGATCCCGGCGGACAAATCACGCGCAAGACGCCGTCGCTGGATCGCGCGTTTCCACTGCCTGGGAAGCATGTCACGCAGGCGGACGCGCAAATCTGCGAGACCGCGTTTTGTCCGTTCGCCGGGCCACGAGATACCCAGATTGCCCATTTGGCCGATAAGCAACACTTGGGCGCCGTCAGCCTTTGCCATGCGCATGAGATCGTGCATCCAATAGGCGTTGGCAGAGGCGTGCACTGGCCCATCATGAATCCACAGCGACTCGCGGACGCCGTCAAGCGGCGTCGTGGCGGTGGAGCGCACCGGGCGATGCCGCATCTGTGGAGCTTGCCGCGCAGCAAGCGCCGCCAAATGCCACTCGTTGCCAAACCAATTTTTGCCGTCGATGTCCTGGCCCATTCGGGGAATGGCCGTGTAGGCATAGAGCGGCCGGCGCTCCCCTGCCAGCAGGCGCGCAGCGGTCAAGGCCACTGCGCTGGAGTCGAGACCGCCGCTCAGCGATACGGCGTGCGTTTCGTCGGGATGTGTGCGGCTGCGCACTGCCTCTGTGAACATGAAACCGGCTTCCTCGGCTGCTGCGGCTAAGGAATGAGCCGATTGCACGGTGATCGAGTCTTCAGGTTGCCAGTAGCAGTGCGACGATGTCGCGCCATCACTGGTTACGGTCAGTGTGTGGGCCGGTCGCAGACGCTGGATGGCTTCGTGCGGTGTGGAACTGCCTTCGTTGAGCTTCCAGTACAGCAGCAAATGGGCAACATATACCTGGTTGACCCTGGCCAGCGTGGGGTCCAGGGCAAGAAGAATTCTGCGCTGCGTTGCAAAAACAAGACGGTGTCCGTCGAGGTGGTAATAAAGGCTGGCAACGCCCAGATGGTCTCGGGCGAGGAAGAACCTCTGCGTTGCGGGCTGCCACACAGCGAAACACCAATCGCCGATCAGGTGTTCCACACAGTGCTGAGACCACTGTAGATAGGCGTGTGCAACCAGGTCAGCATCGCAGAGTGAGGAAGTGGGTTCAAGGCCGAGCTGCTGCGCTAGTTGGCTGCGGTTGTCGATGCGAGCGATGCAGGCCAGACTTGAGCCGTCGGGCAGTTGCCGCAGGGTGGCTGCGCGCCTCGACAATCCGCCAGCGTTGGCGTAGCTGTAGAACGCAATACCTGGTTGTGGGGTGAGCGCGGCGACGTCAACGGCGCCTGCGCGTGTCAGCGCGGCGGCAACAGGATCTTGAGCGTGAGCGGCCCGCATCGCAATGCCGCAAAACTCACTCATCAGCCAAAATCATGGACGATAGAAAACAAGGTGGTGTCTGAGTTTGGCAGCGTTGATCGGCGTTCCTGCGCACCAGGAGAGGGTCACGGAAATCTTGTTCGAATAGAAAGCAGTGAAAAGGTTATGGCGTAAAGGATCCCGGATCCCCGCCGTCGGTCAGCGTACCGGACTTAGGCCCAGCCGTCGCCTGCATGGGTACAAATTTGACACTGGGCCGGCGCCAGGGTTGCTTGCGGGCCGGTTGCTCCGCCTGGCCGGGTGCGACGTCAGTGGGGATCGGTGCACTGGTTGTTTGTACATGCGCAGTCATTCAGTGATTCCCTCGATCTTCCTAATAGTATAGAACATGCCTTCCGGTTAAGTGGCGACAAGTTTAGCACATAAATGATGCTGCGCAAATCACTGTGCGCGCCAGAAGGTTGTGTGTTGCGTGCTGCGTGTTACGTGCTGCACGAAACACGTAACACGCAGCACGCAACACACAACTCTGGAACTGAGTTAGTCGTCCACCACCGCCGGCAGGAAGATGGTGTGGCGTCCTTGGGCCAAGGCTGTGGGGGTGCCGGTGGGCGTGGACGTCACTGTGGCTGTGCCAGTTGGCGTGGATGTCGGCGCAGCAGGCGTGCCGGTGGCTGTGGAGGTGCTGGTGGGCGTGGGTGTCGGCGCGACCGGCGTGGCCGTCGCTGTGTGGGTCGCTGTAGGCGTTGCGGTCGGGGTGGACGCGATTATGCCGCTGCACCCTTCCCACCAACATGGATTCGCCGCGATGAAGTCCAGCAGCGCCTGCTGTTTGTACGCCGTGGCGTCAGGTTGAGTGACCGACTCCTTGGCGCCCCACGAACCGTATTGACCGCTGGGCAAGAAAACCGCTGTGTAGTGGACGAAGAGCCGGCCGCCAATCTGCCGCCAGGCCGCCAGATAGTCATCGTACAGGTCGCCCATGCGCGGGTCGCGGTTGGCGGCGATGTAGAGGTTTTGGATGGCGCGGTAGGGCGGGCAGGCCGGGTTCTCGCTCCAATCGTGGCACGAGGTGCCCGGCCCGGAAAGCGGCGTCAGATGCTGGCCCGCCTCATAGGTGATCAGGTCGAGACCGTATTGGTCGGCCACCTGCTTGTTGTCGCGCGCCACGGCCAGCGCTGCCGCCAATGCACCTTCCGGCGCAGCGTCGCTTTGCAGCAGGTCGCCGGTGCGCAGCTCGGTAAAGAGCGAATTCAGCCCGCCGTCCGGCTCCTGCGTCCAGGCCAGCAATTGCTCATGGTGGCCGCCGTCGGCGTTGAGGTTGTCGTTGAGATAGCCGCCGAAGTAGGGCGCCGAGGCCACCGCAGACATCTGCGCGGCGCAGTTCTGGCCGCCGTTCTCCGCGGCATAGAGCGGGCAAGCCAGCCCCTCGCTGGCTGGGAATTCCCACGGGCCGCCCGGCATCACGCAGCGCACCCGTTCCGCTGCCGCGCCCCACACTTCCTTCCAGATG
>JAPKMV010000645.1 GCA_026645635.1 Caldilineaceae bacterium | reverse complement strand
CAGAATTTCGCCGGCGCTCACTGGTCTCAATTGTGGAGGGGCTGGTGATCCAGCACGAGGAATGGACGGGCGCCACCGTCGAACTGGAGACGTGCGATATCCCCGAAACCGTGCCGCTGGCGGTGAAAATGGCCATCTATCGGGTGCTTCAGGAGGCGCTGGCCAATGCCTATCGCTATGCCGGTGTCGAGCGGCAGCGCGTGCGGCTGTGGAGCGAGGAAGGCGCGGTGCACCTGGAGGTCGTCGACCACGGCCGCGGCTTTGAGCCGCCCAACCTGGACGACCCCCTCGACATCGAGCGCGAGGATCACATCGGACTGCGCGGCATGTACGAACGCGCCCGGCTGCTCGGCGGGCGCTTCACCCTGGAGAGCAGCCCGGGGCGCGGCACGCGTATCTACGCTGTCGTGCCGGTCGCTTGACCCTCGGCCTGCGCCGCCGGTTCTTCGCTGCTGGGCCGCATGCGGATCTCGCCCTGCCGCTCCGGGTGACGGCCCATGACGCCGGCGTAAAACTCCTTGATGCGCTCCAGGTCCGCATCCAGATCGCCCGTCGGCATGAGGGTCTTGCCGTAGGTGATCAGGCGTTTGCTGTAGTCCATCGAGCCTAGCACCAGGGGCGTTTGGGCAGCCAGCGCGATGTAATAGAAGCCCGACCGCCAGTACGCAGTGTGTTTGCGCGTCCCTTCCGGGGTGATCGCGATCATGATGTTGTCGCGGCGTTTGAATTCCGCAGCCACCTGGTCGACGAAGTTGGTGCTGCGGTCGCGCACGACCGGGATGCCGCCCAGCCAACGCCAGATGGGGCCAAATGTTCCCTTGAAGAGGGAGTCTTTGGCAAAGAAGTTGGGGTTGGGCAGCGGATAGGCGCGGCTGAAGATGAAACCGATAAAGAAATCCAGGTTGGACGTGTGCGGCCAGACCACACAAATGTATTTGCTCGTGCCGGGATCGTAGTAGGTGGCCTTCCACCCGATCAGGCGGAAGAGGGCGTACCAGAGGTTTTGCATGAACGTGCGCTTGAAGGTGTAGGGCGTCGCGGCTGCGGTCATGGTTGGTTGACTGGCTCCTTTGGCTGGACTTGACCTGCGTGAACCACTGCATCGAGAATCTTGCGATAGCCGGTGCAGCGGCAAAAATTGCCGGTGAGCGCTTCCTGCGCCTCGCCGATGGTTGGATGCGGCCGTTCTTGCAAAAGGTTGGCGGCGCTGACGAGGAAGCCAGGGGTGCAGTAGCCGCATTGGACACCGCCCGTCGCGACGATGGCAGCCTGCACCGGGTGCAGTTGTGCGTCGGTTTGCAGCCCCTCCACGGTAACGATGGCGCTGCCCGCGGCCCGCTCGGCCGGCGCCATGCAGGCCATCACCGCCATGCCGTCCATGATCACGGTGCAGGCGCCGCACTCGCCCTCGGCGCAGCCCTCCTTCACGCCGACGAAACCTGCGGCGCGCAGGCTGTCGAGCAGGGTCATGCCGCCGGGCAGGGAGACGGCGCGACCGTTGACCAGTGCTTCGCCTGGCTGCAAGTTCGAGGGCGACGCGGCCGGCCACTTACCGTCGGACTCACCCCAGAGCAGCACCGGTCGCGCCGGCCACCCGGCTCGTTCATCGCCGGCTGCGATCTGGCGCAGCGCGCGCATCACCAGCGTGCGCACCATGCCGCGCCGATAGTCGGCCGAACTGCGGATGTCGTCGATGGGTGTTGCTGCCTCCAGCGCCAGCGCCGCCGCCTGTTCGATGGTGGCGGCGTCGAGCGGCTTGCCGACCAGGAAGGTCTCAGCCGCAGTTGCACGCACCACGGTGGCCGCCACCGACCCCAAGGCAATGGCGGCGCGCGTCACCGTTCCGGCGGCGTCGCGGCCAACGATGACCGCCACATTGACGACACTGATCGCCTGGGCGCGGCGCAGCCCCAGTTTGATGAAGATGCCGGCTTGATCGGGCTGCATGGCCCGGAAGGAGATGCGGGTGAGGATCTCATCGTCGGCCATGTCTACTTTGCGAAAGCCGGTGACGAAGGCGGCCAGCGGCAGCGTGCGCGCGCCGCGCGCCGCGCTCGTCAGCGTGACCACAGCGTCCAGCGCCAGCAGCGGCGCAATGGCGTCGTTGGCCGGGCTGGCGGTGATGATGTTGCCGGCGATGGTGCCGCGGTTGCGGATCTGCGGCGCGCCCACTTCCCAGCACGCCCGCGCCAGCGGGAAGGCTTTGTCCACGATCAGCGGGCTGGCCACGCACTGGTTGTGCGTCACCAGCGGGCCAAGGTGGATCATGCCGTCCTGCTCGTCGATTTCTGCCAGACCGGGGATGCGCGTCAGGTCGATCACGCCGGGGGCGACGCCTGCCGGCGTCTTGCGCACGCCGCGTTCGATTTCCAGCAAGAGGTCGGTGGCGCCGGCGATGATGCGGGCAGCGGCGCCGTAGCGCGCCTTGGCGGCCAGCGCATCAGCCAGGGATGTTGGTGCTATGTAGAAAGGGTAGGTCACGCAAAATCCTTTCCTTGCAGGTTGCATCTGCCCGTGAGTTATCGATTACATTGTAACACATTCCCCCCAACTGGAATTGCACTGAATTGGCGTGAAAACTGCGCGAAAAAAGGACTTGACGCCCAGAAAAAGTCGCAGTACAATCTGCATACGCTCTGTATACCAACTGTATATCCAGCATACACGCCTTTGGGGTGGCTTTGTCCGTGGCAGATCTCGCGCTGTTTCTTGCCGAGCAAGCAGATCAGATGGCGCCCGGCGGCTCCGTGTTGTTGCGCGATGTGGCCTACGAACGCATTAAAGACGCGATCCGCCACGGGGCGCTGCAGCCAGGAGAGCCGCTGTCGGAGACGCGCCTGTCGCAGTTGTTGGGCATCAGCCGGACGCCGGTGCGAGAGGCGCTGCAAGGGCTGGCGCAGGAAGGGTTGGTGCAGATCATTCCGGGGCGAGCGATCACCGTGGCCGCGCCGTCGATCGACGATGCGTTGAACACCATCCAGGTGCGTTCGATCCTGGAGCCGGCCGTGGTGCGGCTCTCCACAGAGGCGATGCAGACGGGCCAGCTTGAGCGACTCTGGCGGGCGCTGTTGACGATGGAAGAGGCCGCAGCGCGCGGCGACCGCGCCGCCTGAACGAATGCCGAC
>JAPKMV010000644.1 GCA_026645635.1 Caldilineaceae bacterium | reverse complement strand
TAATCCGCCTCCTGCACCAGATCCACCACAGCCTGGATGTTGACGCTCAGCCGCTCGGCGTCGCTCACCAGCCGCGCGGCGTGGTCGATGACCCGGCAGACGGCGTCGCGCGCCAGCGGGCGCAGCTTGTCGTTGCGCGCAATCGTGGCGATCAACTGGGCGTAGGAGAGCTGGTTCTCATCGTTGCGCGGCGCTTCGTCGGCAAAGTCCGCCACCACCTTGAAGAGTTCGTTGAAGTCCGGGTCGGCCTCGGAGAGCAGATAATAGAGCATGCGGTCGCCCATCAGCACCACTTTCAGGTTGAGCGGCACCGCCTCCGGCTCCAGTGAGATGGTGCTGGTCAAGCTCAGCATCTGCAAGGCCGACTCGATGCGAATCTCGCCGAATTGCAGCGCCCGTTTGAGACCCTCCCAGGCGTAGGGGCTGAGCAGCACCTTCATTGCGTCCAGGATGAGGTAGCCGCCGTTGGCGCGGTGCAGCATCCCCGGTTTGATCAGCATGAAATCGGTGACCAGCGCCCCCATCTGCGCCATCTGTTCGACGCGACCGGTGAGGTTGAGGTAGGTGGGGTTGCTCTCGTAGATCACCGGCGCGCCGGTGAGGTCGGCGCTGTCGATGAGCAGGTTGACCTGATAGCGGCGCAGCGGCGAGACCTGCTCCATGAACGCGGACTGGCTCTCGCCGTCGGTCGTGTCATGCTTTGGCTCACTGGCCATGAGAAAGTCGGCCAGATGCTCGTTCACATCCTGGCGCACCGCGTCCAGATGCGCCAGCACATCGGCCTGGTCGGCGTACTTGGCCGCCAGCTCGCTGTGGAGGTCGCCCAGCACGATGCCGGCCACCTCGCGGTTGAGTTCGCGCAGCCGGTTGCGCAGCTCCCGCTCCCAGCGCGGCGCCTTGCCGAGGATCTTCTGCAACTCCTCCTGCATCACCTCGACATCAGCCTGGATGCGCTGCTGCTCCTCCTCCGGCATCTTTTCATACTCTTCCGGCGGGAGGACGTTGTTTTCTTTGAGCGGTGCAAAGGCAAGGCCGGCCGGCGTGCGCAGCAGCGCCAGGTTGCGCTCCTTCGCCTGCTCTTGCAGCGCCATCAGCGTTTCCTGCTGGCGGTCCTGGAATTCGCTCTCCAGCGCGCGGCGCCGCGCCTGATACTCCTCGCTCTCGAAGGCGGCAGAGAGCGCCGTCTGCATGTCCTCCACCAGACGATCCATATCGCGACGGAATTCACGCCCCTTACCCGTGGGCAGGCGCAGCGCCCGGGGCCGGTAGGGCTGGTCGAAATTATTGACGTAGCACCAGTCGGGTGGCGGCGGTTCGGCGGCGGCGCGCTCGGCGATGGCGCGACTGGCCACCGTGTATTTGCCGACCCCGACCGGCCCCAGGGCAAAGATGTTGTAGCCAGGCCGATCCATCTTGACGCCAAAGCGGATCGCGCCGATGGGGCGCTCCTGGCCGATGGCGCTCGTCAGGTCTGGCAGATCGTCGGTCGTCGAGAATTCAAACTGGGCAGCGTCGCTGCAACGCCGCAACTGCACCGGGGACAACGGCTGAATGGGAGACAATGCACGGCTCCTTCCACAAATTCAATGACTGATTTTGGTCACTGCGTGTGGAGTGAATCATACCCGCAATTGCCGTCACTCTCAAAGCGCCTGGCATTGGCTATGCGGCTATACCCTGATAGGGTGAGGGGGGTGAGAGGGTGACAAGAACGAACCTTATACTGCACAAGGGATAACGGGCGTATGTCCAAAGGCAAAAATGCGTCGTCCGCCACGCAAGTTGCATGACGGACGACGCATCAGAACTTACCATGAATTCGTCTACGGCCGGCCGCCGCGCATCCCGCCGTGGCCGAACGGCCCCTGGGCATCGCTCAGCAGGTCAGCCTGCGCCTGGGTGATGGCGCCGGCGGCGACCGCGGCGGCCAGTGCATCGGCGTGGGCAGTCTGCGCCTGTTCAGCGGCGTAGGTGCGGAAAGCGCGCTGTGCCGTCATCACATCAGCCTGCACCTGGGTGATCGTCCCAGCGGCCACCGCCTGCTCCAGACCCGCCGTGAAAGCGGCTTCCTCGGCAGCGTCCAGTTCGTCTACGGTGATGCCCAGGGCATCGGCCAGCAGTTGCGCGCTGTCGGCGTCCCGGCCCAGCCAATGGCCGCCCAAGCCGCGACCGCCCTCCGCTGCGCGTGCCTGCAACGCATCCGCCTGCTCCTGGGTCAGCAGACCCTGCTCGACAGCCTGCGCCAGCCCCGCCTCCTGCGCTGCGGTCTGCGCCGCGGTGAGTTCGTCCACGGTGATGCCCAGCGCCGCGGCCAGCAGTTCGCTGCGGTTGGTGTCCGCCGCAACACCGTTGAAGCCGCGACCGCCTTTCGCCCCGCGCTGCCCGGCGTCGGGCGTCACCGGTTGGGCCGGTTGGGCCGGCTGCGTGGTGGTCACACTATCAGTGCTCTGCGCCAGGCTCACCTGCGGTGCAAAGCTCAAGGCCGTGAGGCCGAGCGCACCGACGGTGACGCCGGTCAGCAGCCAGTTCTTCCAATTTGCCTGCGTATTCATTGTTGACTCCTTGTTCCATTCTGTCATCTGGCTGACCGGAACGATTTCTCGGCCAGTTTGTCTTCAGCCGCCCGGCCTTCGTCGTGATTGACCTGTCTCGGCTGACAACTCCAGTATGCGGCGTGGATGTAAGGGAAGTTTGGCATCGAGGTGCGAAGAATGTAAGCAAATTGTGCGCGAATCTCCACATTTGCCCGTAGGTGCGGTTTGCGGGCGAGGCTATGTGCGGTTGCAAACCGCACCTACGGCAGACAAGCCATACGGTTTCCAAGTCACTTCGCTTTGGCAGCGTGACCTACGGTGCGCACTTTACGGCCGCGTGCCGAGCGTGAGGGGAATGGCCACGGTCGCACCGTTGCGCAGCACCGTCAACTCGACGGTCTGCCCGGCCTGGGTGTGAAAGATCAGATGGCTGTTGAGTTCCTGAAAGTTGGTGACCGCTTTGCCGTCGATGGCTACGATCAGGTCACCACCGCGCCCCGAATTCGGATTGGCCGCAATCAGGCCCGCCTGCGCCGCCGGCCCGCCCGCGGCCACCGTCAACACGTAGACGCCCTGCGCCTCTTCAAGGCCGTAGACCGC
>JAPKMV010000643.1 GCA_026645635.1 Caldilineaceae bacterium | reverse complement strand
GCGCCGACGATCAGACGCTGCGCTGTCATGTCTGCCGCCAGGGCGCAGGAGCAGTCACGGCGCTCCGTGACGAGGCGGGGCTGATGGCGGATTTGCTCAAGCGCGCACCCACACCACTTTCATCGTTCGCCGCGTCCCATGCGGGCACGGCCACCGACAAGCGAGCGTGACTTTGTTGCTCTGGATTCGCCGCCTTTTTTCTATGCACCTGGCTGCTGTTGCTTGTGTGCTGCTGGTTATCACTGGCATTGCATCAGCCTGTGCGGCTGGCTCAGGAGATGCCGGCGCCGCGTCACGCGCCGGGCCAACCGCCGCCGCCCCCCTCACTGTCGCCGCGGCTGCCGACCTCCAGTTTGCCTTCACCGAGATCGCCGCCTTGTTCGAGGCGGAGACCGGCCACCCGGTGACTCTGGTCTTTGGCTCCACCGGTCAGCTTGCCCAGCAGATCGAGAACGGCGCGCCTTTCGACTTGTTTGCTGCAGCCAACATTGCCTTCGTCGAAAACCTGCGCACCAAAGGGCTCGTCTTCGACGACAGCGTCGCCCTCTACGCCGAAGGACGCATCGTACTGGCGGTGAATCGTGGCGCAGGCGTCGCCGCCGTCGAACTGGCCGATCTGCGCGATCCGGCCATCCTGCAAGTGGCAATTGCCAACCCAGAACATGCGCCCTATGGCACGGCGGCCAAGGAGGCGTTGATCAGCGCAGGGCTGTGGGAAGAGATTGAACCGAAACTGGTTTACGGCGAGAATGTGCGGCAGGCGCTGCAATTCGTCCAGACCGGCGACGCACAGGCGGGCATCGTTGCGCTTTCCGTGGCGGATACGCCCGAGATCACCTGGACCTTGATCGACGCCAGCCTGCACACCCCCCTGCGCCAGGCGCTCGCTGTGGTGACGACCACCTCCCAACCCGAGGCCGCCCGCGCCTTTGCCGCCTTTATCAACGGCCCCGAAGGGCGACCCATCATGCAGCGCTACGGATTCGTTTTGCCCAGAGAGATAGTAGAATAGACCGCGGATTTGGCGGATGCGGCGGATTCTGGCGGATTAACAGCAGAAAATCCGCGCGAATCTGCCTAATCCGCCGAATCCGCGGTCTATCAATACTTATGCACTCAGGATCGATCATGTTCGACGCAAACTGGGCGCCCTTGCGCCTCTCGCTTCAGGTCACGCTGGTCGCCACCTTCCTGGTGTTGATGACCGGCGTGCCGCTGGCGTGGCTGCTGGCGCGCAAGCAGTTTCCCGGGCGCGACGCCCTGGGTGCACTCGCCATGCTGCCGCTGGTGCTGCCGCCCACTGTGCTCGGCTACTACCTGCTCGTCACCCTGGGCGCACAGAGTCCGCTGGGGCGTTGGCTGGCAGAGATCGGCTTTCCGCTCGTCTTCACCTGGCGCGGTGCGGTGATCGCTGCGTCCATCGCCGCGTTTCCGCTCATGGTGGAGAGCGTGCGCACCGGGTTCGAGAGCGTCGATCCGCGGCTGGAGGGGGTGGCGCGCACGCTGGGCCGCTCGGAGCGGGCCATCTTCTGGCGCGTGACGCTGCCGCTGGCCTGGCGCAGCATTGTGGCGGGCACGGCGCTCACCTTTGCCCGGGCGCTGGGCGACTTTGGCGCCACGCTGATGGTGGCTGGCAACATCCCGGGCCGCACGCAGACCATGTCGCTCTACATCTACGACCTGGTGCAGGCCAATCGCCAGGGCGAGGCCAACCAGATGGTGCTGCTGATCACCGTCCTGGCGGTGACGCTGCTGGTGGTTGCGCGGCGGCTGAATCGGCGCGTCGTGTAAAAAGCGTTGACCGCGGATTGGACGGATGCGGCGGATTCACGCGGATTTTTCAGAACCTATCCGCGAAAATCTGCCGCATCCGCCAAATCCGCGGTCTATCTGCCGTGCTCCTTGCCATGCTATCCATTCGACTGCACAAGCGCCTCTCTACCTTTGACCTCTCACTCCAACTCAGCGCGCCGCCGGGGGTGACGGCGCTCTTTGGGCCGTCGGGCGCGGGCAAGAGCATGACGCTGGCCTGCATCGCCGGGCTGGCGCGGCCCGACGCCGGTCGGATTGTGCTCGACGATCTGGTCTTCTACGATAGTGTGGCGCGGGTTCACCTGCCGCCCCAGCAGCGGCGCATCGGCTACGTGATGCAGGACTATCTGCTCTTTCCCCATCTCACGGTTGGCGAGAACGTCGCCTTTGGCTTGCCCAACATGCACCGCCGCGCTCGGCAGGCGACCGTAGCCGCCATGCTCGAACGGGTGGGGCTGGCCGGCTACGAGAAGCGCCGCCCGCAGGATCTGAGCGGCGGGCAGCAGCAGCGAGTGGCGTTGGCGCGGGCACTGGTCACGCAGCCGCGCGCCCTGCTGCTCGACGAACCCTTCTCTGCGCTGGACGGGCCGACGCGGGCGCTCCTGCGCCGTGACCTGCTCGGCTTGCAGCGGAATCTGAATCTGCCGGTGATCTTCATCACCCACGACCTGGGCGAAGCCTACTTGCTGGCCGACCAACTGGCGGTGCTCGTAGAAGGGAAACTGCTGCAGTGCGGCGCACCGGCGCAGGTCGTTGCCAGGCCGGTCAATCAACAGGTCGCACAGTTGACCGGCAGCCGCAATTTCCTCGGCGGAGAAGTAGTTGCGGGCAGCGCCGACAACTTGACGGTGCGTGTGGGGCAGATGCTGCTCCACACGCCCGCTGCGCCCGACGTGCAGCCGGGTGACAGCGTGCTGCTGGCCACGCGCCCGGAGCGGATCATGCTGGTGCGCAAGGACGCGCCGGCGCGGGGTGAGTCCAACATCCTCCACGGCGTCATCGTTGACGAACTGAGCGACGGCGCCACCTGCACCCTTACCTTTCGTGCCGACGAGGGACAGCGACTGACCGCCGGCGCGGCTGATCTGGAGATCTTGCTGCCGGTCTATGTCTACGAACGGCTGCACCTGGCCACAGATCGGCGCTGGACGGTAATCGTGCCCAGAGAGGCAATTCAGGTGTTGCAGCGGGATGCCGTGAACCAAACTCAAACGCCATAGGAACCAGGAGTGTTCGCAACGACGCAAACACAATCCGCAGATTGACGCAGATTCCGCAGATGTGATGTCTGCCGTCTGCGAAAATCTGCGCAATCTGCGGATG
>JAPKMV010000642.1 GCA_026645635.1 Caldilineaceae bacterium | reverse complement strand
GCGATCGTGCAGAGCGCCAACCCGGACAACAATAGCGCCAACAACAGCAGCCCCTTCACGACGACCGCGCAGGCGTTGGCGCGGCTGATTTTGAGCAAATCTGTCACGCCATCGGCAGCCGGGCCGGGTGGGACGGTCATGTACCGCATCATCGTCACCAACACCGGGCCGAGCGCGGCGCGCAGCGTGGTCGTCAGCGACCTGCTGCCGGCGGCGCTGCTCAACCCGCTGGTGAGCAGCAGCCAGGGCGGCTGCAACGGCTTTGCCTGTGCGCTGGGCGACCTGGCGCCGGCCAGCGCGGCCACAATTCTGGTGGTCGGCCAACTGGCTGCCGATGCCAGCGGAACGATCAACAACACAGCCACCGTCACCAGCACGACTGCGTTGGCCGCGGACAGCGTGCTCTCCAGCACGGTCCCGTTGACGGCGGCGCCGGTGGCAGACCTGGCCATCGTGAAACAGGCCACGCCGACTGCGGCGCCGGGCGACACGGTCGTCTACACGCTGACCGTCTACAACGCCGGGCCATCGACGGCAGCGAATGTCCGGGTGACGGATACCTTGCCCGCAGGTGTCACATTCCTTGCCTCCAGCACGGAATGTGGGCCGGCCAGCGGTGTCTACACCTGCACGCTGGCCAGCCTGGGGGCAGGTTCGCAGCGCGTATTTACCCTCACCGCGACAGTGAACAACAACGTGGAGCCGGGGACCAGCCTGGAGAACGTGGCGGTGGTGGGCGCCAGCACGCTGGACACCGACGTTGAGAACAATGTCTCGACAGCCGACACGAGCATCCTCGGTCGCGCGGCCTTTGCCATCAGCAAGGTGCAGATCGCGCCGGTGGGTGCGGTCAATGCCGGCAGCCTGGTGACCTACACCGTCACCATCACCAACATCGGGCCGGGGCTGGCGCGCAGCGTGGATGTGAAGGATCAGTTGCCGGGCGGGATGTCGCTCGATTCGATCAGCGCCCAGAGTGGCGTCTGCGCCGGGACGGTCTGCCAGTTTGGGCGGTTGTCGGTGAACGAGACGCGCACGATTACGATCGTGGCGCGCATCGACGCCGACGTGACGAGCAGCCCGCTGACCAACACCGCGGCGGTCTACAGCACCGACAGCATCACCAATCCCAGCACGACCGTAACGACGACGGTCGCGACCTCGGTCACCTTGAGCATCACGAAAGTTGCGCTGGCCAACCCGGTGAAGGCGGGCGGGACGGCGCTCTTCCAGATCGTCGTCACCAACAACGGGCCGAGCGACGCGGCCAGTGTGCGCGTCACCGACACGCTGCCGTCCGGCATCACCTATGCCGGCGCGGATGCGGCGTGCACGAACAGCGGGCAGCGTGTAACTTGCGATCTGGGCACACTGGCCGCGGGCGCGAGCCGCACGCTGCTCATCCAGGGCAATGTCAGCAGCAGCTTGAGCGACGGCGTCAACCTGACCAACGTGGTGACGGCGACGAGCGCCACAGCCACTGCGCCAGTGACAGCCACCGCCGCGGTAACCGCGCGCCAGAGCAGCGGCGAGCCGGTCGATCTCGTGGTCGCCAAGAGCGGCCCAGCCACCGCCACCGCGGGTCAGGCCATCGTCTATCACATCGTCGTCACCAACACCGGGCCGGCCACGGCGACCGCAGTCAGCCTGGTCGATGCGCTGCCCGACGGCGTGACGTTCGTCGCGGCGAGCAGCACGCAGGGGCTGTGCGAGTCCGGTGTGAGCTGCCTGTTGGGCGACCTGGGCGTCAATATGACGGCAACCGTGGTGGTGACGGGGCTGGTGAACAGCACCGTGGTCACGGACACGGCATTGGTGAACCGCGCCTTCGTGCAGAGTGCGAATGCGGACAGCGACACAACCAACAACCGTAGCGTCTATACGACCACGGCGCAGGCAGCCGCGCAGATCGTGATTGCCAAGTCTGTGACGCCCGCCAGCGCCGCACCGGGCGCGACGGTCGTCTATCGCATCGTTGTGACCAACGCTGGGCCGAGTGCGGCGCAGGACGTGACAGTGAGCGATGTGCTGCCAGCCGAGATTCTCAACCCGCTGGTAAGCAGCAGTCAGGGCGGTTGCACCGGCTTTGCCTGTGGGCTGGGCGACATTGCACCGGGCGGCGCGGCGACGATCCTGGTCGTCGGCACACTGGCTGACAACGCCTCTGGCGTCGTTGCCAACACGGCCACGGTCACGAGCACGACGGCCCTGGCGACCGGCAGCGTGACCGAGAGCACGGCGTCGTTGACGGCGGGACTCTTGGCTGACCTGGTATTGACCAAGCAGGCGCCGGCTACGGCGCGACCAGGCGACACGCTGGTCTACACGCTGACGCTGCGCAACCTGGGGCCGAGCACGGCCAGCAATGTGGAACTTGTGGACACGTTGCCAGCCGGTGTGACATTCAGCAGTGTGGCGGCAGGCTGCACCAACGCCAGCGGTGTGGTGACATGCGCGGTCGGCAGTCTGAACGCCGACACGACCGTGGTCTACACGATGGCGACGACGGTCAATGGCGACGTCTACCCGGGCACAAGTCTGGAGAACGTGGCGGCAGTCACGACGAGTACAAGCGACCCGAACCCGCTCAACAACACGGCAACGGCGGACACGAACATCATCGGCGCCGCCAACATGACCATCAGCAAGATCGGCGATCCGGCGACCGTGACAGCGGGCGAGCTGGTGACTTACACCATTACCGTCACCAATACCGGGCCGGGTGCGGCGCGGGCAGTGGACGTGAAGGATCAACTGCCGAGCGGCATGACGCTGGAACGCATCAGCGCCAGCGACAGCGGCGTCTGTGGCGGCACGGTCTGCCAGTTCGGCGACCTGGCAGTCAATGCGACGCGCACCGTGACAGTAGTGGCGCGGGTCAACAGCGATGTGACCGACGCCAGCCTGACCAACACGGCGGGTGTCTACTCGGTGGACGACCCGACGCCGGGGACGGATAGTGAGACGACGACGATTGCGACCAGCGCCGTGCTCAGTATGACGAAGGTTGCGCTGAACGACCCGGCGTATGCGGGCGGGGTGGCGCTCTACCAGATTGTGGTGACGAACGAAGGGCCGAGCGATGCGCAGGACGTGGTCATCACCGACACCTTGCCGGTGAGCACGACCTATGCGG
>JAPKMV010000641.1 GCA_026645635.1 Caldilineaceae bacterium | reverse complement strand
GCGCACCACGCTCCCCTCATCATGGTCGTAGGCGGCGGCCAGCACATCGACGCTGAAGGAACGCCCGATGGTCGCGGCGACGCCAGCCAGTTCGCGGGCTGCGGGCGACAACTGCGCCAGCCGCGCGCGGATCACACCCTGCACCTTGGGCGACAGCACGACTTCGCCAGTTGCGCCGCCGGCGCCGATTGCGCCCAGACTGCGCACGGTCTCCACGATAAAGAGCGGATTGCCCTCGGTGGCGGTGTAGATCTGCCGGGCCTGGGCGCTGGCGAGTTTCTGCCCGGCCACACCTTCGGCCAGCAGCGCCGTCTCCGCCGCGTCGAGCGCGGCCAGCGGCAGATCGCTCAACACGTCGAGCCGGCGCAGTTCCAGCAGGAAACGTGCAGCAGGGTGTGTGGGCGTCACTTCCTCGCTGCGCGCCGTGGTCACGAACAGCAGGCGGGCGTCCATGCGGTGGTTGACCAGGTAGAGCAGCCAGTCGAGCGTTTCGGCGTCGCACCACTGCAGGTCGTCGAGCAGCAGCATGAGCGGCTGCGCGGCCGGCGTCACCGCCCGCAGCAGGGCGTCGTAGAGATGCTGGCGCTGCCAGCCTTCGGTCAGCGGCGCTGGGGGAGGCAGCGCAGGGTCGGCGGTGAGCAGTTCGGGCAGCAGGCGCGCCAGTTCCGTGCGCCAGACCGGCGCAAGCTGCGCCAGCGCGGGTTGGCTGGCCGGCGCGCGCAGCGCCTCGACCAGGGGTGCGAAGCTCATGCTGCTTTCGGTGCTGTAGGCGTGAGCGTGCAGCGTGCGGATGCCCTGCTGCCGCGCCCAGTGCAGCAGTTCTTCGGCGATGCGCGTCTTGCCGATGCCGGCCTCCCCCTGGATGCAGACCACATGCAGACCGCCGCGGTGGGCCTTGCGCCAGCGTTGCTGCAATTCCTGCCACGCCGCCGCGCGCCCGACGAATGGCGATTGGGGGCTGTGGCGCGCCAGGTGCGCGTCATCCACCTGCAAGAGCCGCTCGTAGGTCTCGCGGGTGGCGGCGCTCGGCGGCACGCCCAGTTCGCAGTCGAGCGTCGAGACGCAGGTATGGTAGACGCGCAACGCGGCGGCGCGGTCGCCGTTGAGCGCGCAGAGCCGCATCAGGCGGCGGTAGGTGGCCTCGTGCAGGGGGTCGTGGGCAAGCAAGCGCCGGGCGTGGGCGATGGCGGCAGCATACGCGCGCTGCTCCTCGTGCAGCAGCACAAGCTGTTCCAGCGCGGCCACATACTGCTGCGCCAGTTGCTCACGCGGCGCCAGGATCCAGTCGTCGTAGCAGTCGGGGAGGAGGTCGCCGGCGTAGACGGCCACGGCGGTTTCCAGCGCGGCGATTCTGGCTGCGCCCGTGCGCTGCGCGGCGAGCGCCAGCGCGTCTTCGAACGCGGCGACATCCAGCGTGCAGGGCGCGGCGCTGCGCCAGGTGACGGTGTGTTCATCCACCTGCAGACAGGCGTCCACGCGGGGGATGCGCTGCTTGAGCGTGTGCAGCAACTGGCACAGGTTGGTCTGCGCCTGCTTGTCTGAGGTCTCCGGCCAGAAAAGGAAGGCGATGCGTTGGCGCGGCTGCGGTGCGCCGCGATGGAGCAGCAAGTAAGCCAGCAGCGCCTGCAGGCGGCCAGCGCGCAGCGACGCGATCTGCTCGCCCGCGCAGACGACCAGGAACGCGCCCAGCAAGTGAATCTCCAGATCCTCCACGGGTAAATGGCTCCGGAACATACAACACCGGCTGCGCGTGGTCGCCGTTTCCGGCAACCACGCGGCAGGCGCCCTGCACAGGCGTACTTTGGCAAGAACAGTTGGCTGTGTGCGGGAGCTTATCTGACGGAAGCATATCACAAGGAAATCGGGGCTGCAACGGGCAAAAAAGTGGGGGTCTACTTCACGCTGGGGGCAGGTTTTTGGCAGCGGCCCACATCTGGTCAAAGCGTCCGCTAAGGACGGCGGCACGAACTGGCAGCAGGTTTTCGGCGCCTTGTCGAGACCAGCGCATGCCAGGACCGCTGAAGCGAGCCTTGAATTGCTTTGCGCCGCTTTCGACCATACCACTGCCGATGGGCCATTCTTCTTCGCGCATCTCGATGTAGTTCATACGCTGATGGTTGGTGCGGAAATAGCCTGCCGCCGTGTTGAGTTGCTCTGCGTTGACAGCCCCTTTGCGTGCGGTCTTCTCCAATTCGTCGGCAATCTTGTCGGCGTGCCCCTGATACAGAAGGGTTTCACGGCTTTTCAGCCAACGCGTGAAGGCGGCAGTCCCATCCTGTTTCATCAACCGCGCCGCAGCCACAAGATGCTCTTTGGCGTGATACCAATCGACAACCTGATGACTCCTGCCGAAATGCAGGGCAGCCTGATTCCAAATCCATGGTGCGCCGTCACCAAGCACAACCGTATCCTGTGCCTGTTCCCACCCGTTACGGCGTGCCATCGCCCAAGTCTTTTCGCCCAGTACATCTGGCCCACCCAGATGCGCAACATAGCTGCTGTCCACGGCATGCGCCAGGTCAACGGTCTCGCCGGTCTCTTTGTCTTTCGTTGGCTTCACCTCAACAGCGAAGACAACACCGATTTTCACATCCTTCCAACCCTCTTTGCGAATGTGGATACTGGCTCCATCCATTGACACACCCATGCGTTGGTCTGCCACCTCTGCCCGGCTCGGCGGCTCCCACTGCTCTGGCAGCGCATTGGCACGCACTTGTTCTGCCGCTTCCACCGCCTGAAATCTCGCCCCTGCCTCCTGGGCACAGCGCCAGGCGCTCACCTGCGAAATGTTGATCTGCCCGATCCGATTGAGGATCATCTTGGCTAACTCGAAGGAGGGGACTGCACCACTCAGAAATACCGCTTCCCGCTGCAGGCCCTCGCTCCAGACGCCCACCCCTAGCTCAAGTTGCCGGTCCAGGGGGAAAAACCCCGCTCTTGCAGCAGGCACAGTAGTAATAGCCACGTTCAATCGCCAGCCCTCCTATACGGCTTTCAATCGAACGCTCCTTTCCACCCTTGTAGCGCATCTCTGCTCCGCACTTCTCGCATGTTGGCGTCGCTACCGGCTGTTGGCTCTCTTGACCTGCCACCATCACTGCCGCCACTTCCTGCCCAAAGCGTTGTCGCAGCATGAGC
>JAPKMV010000640.1 GCA_026645635.1 Caldilineaceae bacterium | reverse complement strand
GCGAGCGCATCTTTTGTCCCTTGGGGGTACAACGGACACCACCGAGCTGTGCGAGCCGCAGCACCCGATCATTGTGAGGCTCCCGATTGTCACAAGCGTATTGGGTACTGGGTACTGTAACTTCCGCAATGCGCTGATCGACACGGCTGGCGAGGGTGGGAACGGGGAAGAGCGGGGGTGCAGGTCGCAAGGCTTGCACCCCCGCTCGCGTTTTCACGGCGTTGACACCCGCCCCCATAGGTCACGTTTCCAACGTGACGAATCCCGTCGGGTGGGGATACGGCGGGTTACAAACCCCGTAGGTCATGTTTCCAACGTGACAATCCCCGCCGGGTGGGGGTGCGGCGGGTTGCAAACCCGCCCTACGGTGGGTTGCGTTTCCAACGTGACAATCCCCGCCGGGTGGGGGGGCGGCGGGTTGCAAACCCGCCCTACGGTGAGTTACGTTTCCGACGTGACAATCCCCGTCGGGGGGGTGCGGCGGGTTACAAACCCGCCCTACAGCCGCCATTCGCATCTTGCCAGGGTTTGTGCTACGCTACAGGACGGTTGGGCCAGAGATGGCTCACCGTGCCAGCCGCCAGCAAAGCCAATCATCCTTTGCGCCCTGGCGTCTTTGCGTGACCATTTTTCACAGCATGCGCCAGCAACGTAAGAATCCTTTGCGTCCTGGCGTCTTTGCGTGACCGATTTTCACAGCACCGTCGCTTGTTCACCCAAATCAGCGCAGAAGTCGATGGCCGACCCAGCTCAGTTCAGCACAGCGCCAAACTCAGGGCAATTCCAGCAACGCCGGCGCAGCGCGGGCCCCTTCTGGCAGGACTGGATTCCTGCCCTTGGCGTGCTGCGCCACTATCAGGTGGGCTGGCTGCGCCACGACCTCGCCGCAGGGCTGGCGCTGACGGCGATCCTGGTGCCGGTCGGGATCGCCTACGCCGAGGCGTCGGGGCTGCCCGGCATCTACGGCCTCTACGCCACCATCGTCCCGCTCCTGGTCTACGCCGTCTTCGGCCCCAGCCGCATCCTGGTGCTGGGGCCTGATTCGGCGCTCGTGGCGGTCATTGCCGCAGTCGTCGTGCCGCTGGCCGCCGGCAACCCAGACCGCGCCGTCGCCCTGGCCGGCATGATGGCGGTGCTCGCCGGGCTGATCTGCGCGCTGGCCGGCGCGGCCCGGCTGGGCTTTGTCACCGAGCTGCTGGCCAAGCCGATCCGCTACGGCTACATGAACGGCATCGCGCTGACCGTGCTCATCAGCCAGTTGCCCAAGCTCTTCGGCTTCTCCGTCGAGGGGCCGGGGCTGCTGGGCGAGGCGTGGGGCTTTGTGCAGGGCGTAGCCGCCGGCAAGACCAACTGGGTGGCGCTGGCGGTGGGCGGGGGCACGCTGGCCACCATCCTCCTGCTCAAGCGGTACCGGCGGCTGCCCGGCGTCCTGCTGGCGGTGGTGGGCGCCACGCTGGTGGTGGGCATGTTCGACCTGGCCGCCCGCGCCGGCTTGGCGGTGCTCGGCCCGCTGCCCCAGGGTCTGCCCACCTTCACCGTGCCGGCGATCACCCTCGCCGACCTGCAGCCGGTCTTCTTTGGCGCGATCGCGGCGGCGCTGGTCGCCTTTGCCGACACCAGCGTCCTCTCCCGCACCTACGCCGCCAAGACCGACACCGTCGTCAATCCCAACCAGGAGATGGTGGCGCTCGGCCTGACCAACCTGGCCGCGGGCTTCTTCCAGGGCTTCCCCATCTGCAGCAGTTCGTCGCGCACACCGGTGGCGGAGGCTGCCGGCGCCAAAACCCAGTTGACCGGCGTGGTCGGCGCGCTGGCCATCGCCGCGCTGCTGGTGGCCGCGCCGAACCTGCTGCAGAACCTGCCCATGACGACGCTGGCCGCGGTGGTCATCGCCTCGGCCATCAGCCTGTTTCAAGTGCGCGACCTGCGCCGCATCTACCGCATCCAGCGCTGGGAATTCTGGCTGTCGATGGCCTGCTTCGCCGGCGTGGCGCTGCTGGGCGCGATCCCCGGCATCGGGCTGGCCATCGTCATCGCCGTGATCGAGTTTCTGTGGGACGGCTGGCGCCCCCATTCGGCGGTCCTCGGCCGCGCCGACGGCGTCAAGGGTTACCACGACATCACCCGCTATCCCCACGCCCGGCTGATCCCCGGCCTGGTGCTCTTTCGCTGGGATGCGCCGCTCTTTTTCGCCAACGCCGAGTTGTTCAGCAACCGCGTGCTCGATGCGGTGGCCGCGTCGCCGACGCCGGTGCGCTGGGTGGTGGTCGCCGCCGAGCCGGTCACCAGCGTCGACGTGACTGCAGCGGACATGCTGGCGGAACTGGACGAGGCGCTCTACAAGGCCGGCGTCGAACTGTGCTTCGCCGAGATGAAGGATCCGGTCAAAGACAAGCTGAAGCGCTTCGGTCTCTTTGCCCGGTTCGGCGAGAATCAGTTCTTTCCGACCATCGGGGAAGCGGTGGGCACTTATGTCAAAACATTCAACGTAAACTGGATTGACTGGCAAGAAAGGCAGGCAAAACGTGAACCATCCCATGACTGATCCACTGCACCTGGCGACGTTCCCGCGCCCGTTCCAGTGGGAGACGCCACCCGTCACCTACACACTCGCAGCCGACGGCGCACTCACCATGCGCGCGGGGCCGGCGACCGACCACTTCATCGATCCGCGCGGGGAGGTGAACATCGGCAATGCGCCGCGGCTGCTCACCACGCCCGATGCGCCCTTTCTGCTCAGCGCCCAGGCCCACGGCGAGCTGGCGGCGACCTATGACGCCGCGGTGCTCATGCTGTATGTCAATGAGCAGTCGTGGGCCAAACTCTGCCTGGAGCTGTCGCCGCAGGGTGAGCCGATGATCGTCTCCGTCGTCACCAACGGCGTCTCCGACGACTGCAATTCCGTCGTGCTTTCCAGCGCGGACGCCTGGCTGCGCGTGGCCGGCTTCGGCGACGCCTTCGCCTTTCATTACTCACTGGACGGGCAGACCTGGCATTTCGTGCGCTACTTCACCCTGCACGAACGGGCAAATCTGCGCGCCGGCTTCTCGGTGCAGTCGCCCACCGGTCCCGGCTGCACGGCGACCTACCGCGAGATTCGTTACCAGCCCGTTGCGCTGGAGGACCTGCGTTCCGGCG
>JAPKMV010000063.1 GCA_026645635.1 Caldilineaceae bacterium | reverse complement strand
TGGACCGTATCTATTTTGACGCGCCGACGGAAGTGCGCTTGAATCTGGGAACGGGCCGCACTACCGTCGTGCGCAGTGCCGGCTTCCCCGATGCGGTCATCTGGAACCCCGGTGCGGTCAAGGGCGAGGCGCTTACGGATCTGGAACCAGACGGTTGGCGGCGCTTTGTCTGCATCGAGGCCGCTGCGGTGGGGCGAGCAGTGGAACTGGCCGCCGGTGAAAGTTGGCGAGGAACGCAACAGTTATTCGCATACGAAACCGAAGATGCAGCGCACTCAGTTTGACATCAGCCTGCTCTTTGCCACGCGCATCGCCCGGCTCTTTGCCTATGGCTTCGTTTCGGTGGTGCTGGTGCTCTACCTCTCGACGGCCGGCCTGGCCACCGAGCAAATCGGGCTGCTGCTCACCCTCACCCTGGTGGGCGACGCAGCGATCTCGCTCTGGTTGACCACCACCGCCGACCGCATGGGACGCCGGCGCACCCTGGTCATCGGCGCAGGGCTGATGCTCGGCGCCGGGGTCGCCTTTGTGCTGACCCAGAATGTGCTGCTGCTCACCCTGGCTGCCATCGTCGGCGTCATCAGCCCCAGCGGCAACGAAATCGGCCCCTTTCTCTCCATCGAGCAGGCCGGGCTGAGCCAACTGGTCCCCGACAAGCGGCGCACGCAGATCTTCGCCTGGTACAACCTGGTGGGGTCCTTTGCCACGGCCACCGGCGCGCTCGTCGCTGGCGTCACCGCACAGGCGCTGCAGGGGAGCGGGTGGACGCCGCTCGACTCCTACCGGGCGGTGCTGGCCGGTTATGCCTTGATCGGCGCGTTTATGCTGCTCGCCTTTGTGGGCCTCTCGCCCGCAGTGGAGCCGCCGCATCAGCCATCCGCGCAGCCGGCGCGACGGTTCCTCGGTCTCTACCAGTCACGCACCATCGTCCTCAAGCTGAGTGCGCTCTTTGCGCTGGACGCCTTTGCCGGCGGCTTCATCGTGCAGAGCATCGTCGCCTTCTGGTTCAGCGTGCGCTTCGGTGCGGACATTCAGACCATCGGTGCGATCTTCTTTGCCGCCAACATACTGGCCGGCGTCTCGGCGCTGCTGGCAGCGCGCATTGCGGCGCGCTTTGGGCTGATCAACACCATGGTCTTTACCCACATACCATCCAACATCTTGCTGATGCTGGTGCCGCTCATGCCCACGCTGCCCGCCGCCGTCGCGGTGATGCTGGTGCGCTTCTCGATTTCGCAGATGGATGTGCCCACGCGCCAGTCGTACACGATGGCGGTGGTGGCGCCCGACGAACGCTCGGCCGCAGCCGGGGTGACGGGCATCGCGCGCTCCGTCGGGGCGGCGGTGGCGCCCGCGCTGAGCGGTGCGCTGCTGGCAGGGACGCTGACTTTCAGCGCACCGTTTTTCATTGCCGGCGGTCTCAAGATCGTCTACGATCTGCTGCTCTACCGCAGCTTCAAGAGTACGAAGCCGCCCGAGGAGCAGTAATCACTCAAAACCGAAAGTGCACAAAAATCCGCCCGAAGTTCTTGTCGTCTTTCTCCAGACGATGATACAGTGCGCGGATGTTGCCCTGGTTGAGGAAGCGCAGGACGCGTTTCTTCAACTGGCCGCTGCCCTTGCCAGGGATGATCTCCACCAGTTCGATGCGCCGGTCAACCGCTTCCTGGATGATGCGGTTCAGTTCCGCCTCGATCTGGTCGCCCCGATTGTAGATGTCGTGCAAGTCCAGTTTGAGTTTCGCCATGTTGCCGGTAATCTACCCCACAGTTCTGAAATCGGGCAACTTGTCTGCGCGTCCGAAGCAGTGGACGCATTTCGGACGCGCGCTCGCTATAATCGTGAATGAGGAGAGCGCACTGCAGGGCAACCAGGCCAATCCAGATGCAAAGCCGTCGGTGCCACATCGTCTGCTTTGCATCTGGATTGGCGGTGCAGTGGACAGAGGGCAACCGTTTGTTCGTCGAGCAATCATAAAAGGGGAGAAATCATGAACATGCAAGCAATGATGGGCGCAGGGTTGGCGGCGCTGCTCTTATTTTTCGGGGCCGGCGTCGCCAGCGCACAGACGCCCGACGCTGCGACCGCAGTGATCGGCAGCGGCACTGCCGCAAGCTGCCAGAGCAACCAGGCCGTCAACGCGTTTACGGCTGCAGTGCAGGCCGGTGGGATAGTCACCTTCAACTGCGGGCCGGACTTTGTGGAGATCGAAGTGAGCACGTCGGTTGTCGGCTCCGGCACGGCGACGGTCGTCGATGGCGCCGGACGCATCGGTCTGAACGGCGAAGATGTGCGCCAATTCTTCTTGGTGCAGAGCGGCGGCAACCTGACGCTCAGGAACATCTCGCTGCTCGACGGCGGCGGGGGCGGCGGCAACGGCGGCGCGATCTTCATCGCCGGGAACGGCCGGGTGACCATCGACGGCAGCTTTCTCACCAGCAACCTGACCGAGAGCGGCAGCGACGGCGGCGCCATCTACAGCAGCGGCTTTCTCACCATCACCAACAGCACGCTAGGCGCCAATGAAGCGCGCACAGCAGGCGGCGACGGCGGCGCGATCTACATCAACGGCGGCGTCGTGCTGATCCGCGACTCGTACATCGTCAACAACCAGGCGCAGAACGGCGGCGGCGTCCGGCTGGTCGGCGGCACGCTCACCATCGAACGCTCCGCCTTCCGCAGCAACATCGCGCGCGCCCACGGTGGCGGACTGCACATCGAGAGCAACGCTGGGTCAATCGTCAACGCCACCTTCTCGAACAACCGGGCCGACCGCGGGGGCGGCATCTACAAGATCGGCAGCACGCCGCTGACCAACGTCACCATCCACGAGAACCGCGCTGACCTGGGCGGCGGCATCTACAACCAGAGCGGGCTGCCCGTGCTCAAGAACACGATTGTCGCAGGCAGCATGGACGAAGCCGGCAGCAGCCCCAGCCTCAACTGTGACGGGCCGACGATGGCTTCGGGCGGGCGCAACATCATCAGCGACAACACCTGTATCCCGAATTCCGGCGCTTCTGGCGACCTGCTCGGCACGAACCCGCAGCTTGGCGTCTGGCTCGGCACGCCTACCCGCAGCTACATCCCTGCAGCAACCAGCCCGGCAGTGGATCACGGCCTCGGCTGCCCGGCGGTGGATCAGCGCGGCTTCCCCCGTCCCTTGGGCGGAGCCTGCGACACAGGCGCGATTGAGCGGGGTGGACTCACCTTCTTGCCGTTCATCGACCGCTGATCAGACGATCCAGGTTTCATGCACCCGCACCCACTGCACGCCGTTGGGCGCAGTGGGTGCGGTGCGGAAAACCGCGGTGCTGATCCGCCGCGTATTGCCTGCGCTGCCCTCCTGCCATTCCTCGTAGCGGGCGACAAGCAGCGGCGGCGCGTCAAGCAACAGGCGGTACGCCTCAATCCAGATGTGAACCTGTGGGCGCGTGTTCCAAAGTCCCCGCAGCAGCGCAGCCATCGTGGCGCGGTCTGCCTCCTGCCCGAATGGGTCCACCAGGGTGAAATCGGGCGCCAATGCCGACTCGACACGGGCAAACACGGCGTCGCTGTCCGGAACCTTCCCGGACAGCCACTGTTCAAAGAACGCGTGGAGTTCGTTGATCTCGCGGCGCACAACCACCGCGCTGTCTTCGCCGCTGATCACAATCACCAATCTCCAATCTCACCATCATTCAAGCGCCACTCACGCCTTCGCAGCGATGCACTCGATCTCCACCCGCGCGCCCAAGGCCAGCCCGCTTGCGCCCAGCGCGCTGCGCGCCGGCAGATGATTGCGGAAATAGGTCACGTAGACCTTGTTCATCTCTGCCCACTCGCCGATGTCGGCCATAAAGACCGTGGCTTTGACCACGTCATCCATTGACAAACCGTAACGCTCCAGCGTCGCCTTGATGTTCTCCATCGTCTGGCGCGTCTCCGCGGCGATGCCGCCCGGCGCCAGCTTACCCGAAGCGTCACGCCCCAGTTGCCCGGAGACATAGTAGGTGTTGCCGACGCGCACAACCTCCGAGAAGGGCAGCCCCTGTACGGCGTCTGAAGAGAGATATTCGATGGCGGTGGATATGTCATTCATGGTGAACGCTCCTTGTAGAACTGATGGGGTGGTGGGGTCTTGGGGTTGTTAGGGTAATGGCAACCCCAAGACCCCAAGACCCCAAAATCATCAAACCGCTACTTCCACTCCCAAACAAAATGCACCTGCGCCGTTGAGTCCGGACGCGTCACCAGCACCCGGCCATCGGGCGTCTGCATGTAACAGGTCCACATCCCCGGATAGCCGGGCAACGCGCACTGGCGCATGGCGTCGTAAGCGATCTCTGGCGCAGTGGCCCAGCCCAGTTGGCCACGCAGGTCGGTGTCGCGCCACCAGGACAGCTCATTGCGCCAGAGCCTGCCAAAGCCACTCACGGGCGCCAAGAGGCCGCTGGACGGCGTCTCCGTCACCGGCTGCTCCGGCAGAAAATCGTAGGGCGCGTCGGCGAAGAGAAACTGGCCAGCCCTGTCACCGTGGTCGAAGAAAACATAGAAACGATCCGGCGTCTGCGTCCAGATCATGAAGCCATGCTCGAAAGGCTGCCAGGCCGCGGCGGACACCACCGGCGCCGCTTCCGGGCACCGTTCCGGCGGATCGGCGAAGAACCAGGCGCCGGCCTGGCAGGCAAAGCGCAGGTCGGCCAGCCCCCAGGTGAACTGCTCGCCGGCCGTGGCGCGCACGCCGATGCCGCTGTAGCTCAGCATCGCGTCGGTCACAGTGACAGTCTGCTGGCCGGTCAGCGCCACTGCCTGGCAATCCACCGGGCCGGGGCCGCTGATCATGCAGAGGTCGGCGCGGTCGCCCACAGCCTGCCACTGTACGGTGATGGCGTCGCCTACCTGCAGGGTGGTCGTCGGGTTTGCGGTGAACGCGAGCACCGCTGGTGGCAGCGCAACTGGTGTCACAGCGGCTGCAAGCACTGCCTGCGGCGCCGGTTGCGCTGTGGCTGACGCTGCGCTTTGCGGCAGGCGGGACACGGCACAACCGCCAATCAGCAGCGCCGCAGTGACCAGCCAGACGATGCCGGCCAGCCTGCTCTCAGACAGCGCACTATCCTTCATCGCCGCTCCTTTGTTCCACGCCCTATGCGACATCGATCCCCAGGTTGCGCAGCAAGGCGGCATAGCGTTCGGCGCGGTTGCGCTCCGCCAACATGCGCTCCTCCGCAACCTCGGCCCGCTCTTCGGCAACCTCAGCCCGTTGCATCTCTGCCTGCAATTTCAGCAAAACAAAGTGGCGATAAACCGGATCCTCGGCCATCGTCTCCTGCGGCGGCATCAGGTACAGGTCGGCAACGCGGAACTGAAAACCGGGCAGCACCGACGAGCGGATTACGCCCTCGGCGTCGGCGGGCAGCGTCTCATAAGCGCCTGCGTCGTTGCGGCGGTAGAAGGCCATCTGCCCGTCCGGGTCGAGGATGTAGTACTCTTGCACGCCAACGACGGCATATTCCCGTTTCTTGACCACGGTGTCGCGTTCGCTCTCTTCCCGGCTCGAATCTGACAGCGACTCGACGCAGAGGTCGCAAATGCCGTGGTAGGAGCGGTCTGTCTCTCGCAACGGTACAGGATTGTCGTTGCGCACCACAAAGAGATCCGGTTTGCGGATCGTCGTCTTGTCCGCCATTGCCAGGCGGAAACCCATTTCCAGATGGAGCAGCTTGGCGATGGGATTGACCTCCAGGTAACTGCGCAACAGCGTCAGGAACCAGCCATACATGGCGATGCGGCGGTAGTCGGGCAAGGGTTTCTCCTCCAAAACACCGTTGTTCCATTCATAACTGCCATCGGCCGTTTCATAGTAGCGCGCCCAATAGACTGCCTCCGACACATGCAGCCCATGCGCAGGCGGAGCCGGATCGCCAAGGCCGCGACCATCGCTGCTGCGCGCGGGGCGCCGTCGGGCCGGCCGCGTCTTAGTCGTGAGTTGTGTACTTGTCATAGTGATCGCCATTATAGCCCAAAACCGGGGGCAGACCAAGCGGAATGTGACAAACGCCCCCCAAAAGATGAGACAATCGAATCTCGATTTTGCCACGCGTCATCGATATAATATACTAGGTTTACTAAGATTTACTGAGATTTGTGCGGATGCAGTTGTCCCCTTTTGTTCTTCTGCACGCTCACCATCAAGCTGAATCTGGAAGTGAGGAGTGTTCGCATGCACATGACGACGTATCCGCCCCCGCGTCTCATTTTCTGGGAGACGACCGCCGGCTGCAACCTGGCCTGCATCCACTGCCGGCGCATCACCGTCGCTGACCAACTGCTGCCGCAGGACCTGACCACCGCCGAGGCCTTCGACCTGATCGACCAGATCGCCGCCTTTGCCCGCCCGATCTTCGTGCTCTCCGGCGGCGAGCCGCTCTTCCGCCCCGACATCTTTGACATCGCCCACCACGCCAGCGACGCCGGGCTGATCGTCGCGCTGGCCACCAACGGCACGCTGATCGATGCCAATGTGGCGCGCAAGATCAAGGAAAGCGGCGTGCGCCGCGTCAGCATCAGCTTCGACGGCGCCGACGCGGCCACCCATGATATCTTCCGCGGCCAGGGCGCCTTCGACAAGTCGCTGGCGGGGATGCACTACCTCCACGAGGTCGGCGTGCCCTATCAGGTCAACACCACTGTGGCCCGCCACAACATCCACCAGATGGACCAGACGCTGGCGCTAGCCAAGGGGTTGGAGGCGCAGGCGCTCCATCTCTTCCTGCTCGTGCCGGTTGGCTGCGGCGTGGAGATCGCGCCCGACCAGCAGATTTCGCCCACGGAATACGAGAACGTGCTCAACTGGATGTACGACGCCGAGATGGCCGGCGGCATCGAGCTGAAAGCCACCTGCGCGCCCCACTACTTCCGCATCGTGCGCCAGCGCCAGGCCGAGGAGCGGCGCAACGGCATCTTCCGTGAACGGCCATCCAGCCATCACCGCCAGCAGCACGCGGGCGGGCATCCCGGCAACGGTCATCCGGGCGTCGGGACGATGGCTGGCGGCGTCGGCAACCAGGCCGCGCGCCAGGCCATGAACGCCATGACCAAGGGCTGTCTGGCCGGCACAGGCGTCTGCTTCGTCAGCCACCGCGGCGAGATCTTCCCGTGCGGCTACCTGCCCGTCGAGGCCGGCAACATCCGCCAGCAGCCCTTCCGCGCGATCTGGGAAGGCTCCCAGGTCTTCGCTGACCTGCGCGACCCGGACCTGTTGGGCGGCAAGTGCGGGCTGTGCGAGTTCAAGCGCATCTGCGGCGGCTGCCGGGCGCGGGCGTTCGGCATGACGCACGAATACCTGGATGAGGAGCCGTTCTGCACGTATGAGCCGGCGGTGATGCAGAGAGTGGAGATTGGACAGTAGAGATTAGAGATTAGGCGATTGTGCGATTGGGGAACGGCTGCATGTCGCCCCTCGCCCCTTCGCCCCTCGCAACTATAGGGAGATTGGGATGGGGCAGGGATTGGGTGTAACGGAAGGGCTGGATATCAGTGAACAGGGACGCACGGCGGATGGGCAGGTGGTGCGGCTGGATCGGCGGCTGTTTATGCAGTTGCACGTGTTCGGTGAATGTCTAAACACGGAGGATCTGCCGGAATCGCTGCGCGAGCAGTCCTTTGGCAGCGTGCTCTATGTGGATGCGCTGGACCCGCAAGGCGTGGCGCTGCTCACCTTCAGCGAGGACCCGAACTTTTTTGTCACTGAGCTGCGCGACTACCTGAACCGGCCGCCATTCGTTGGCCTGATGCCAAAGCCGGAACTGACGATGTTTGGCCGCACCTACGCGCTGGGCAATGAGGAGAACCTGGAGCGGATGCTCCTCACCCGCCCGCGGGAGAAGGTGTGCGACCCGCAGTGGCCCTGGGCGATCTGGTATCCTCTGCGCCGCGCCGGCTCCTTCGAGCAGCTTTCCGCCCAGGAGCAGCGCACGATCCTGATGGAGCACGGCGGCATCGGTCACGCCTACGGCCGCGCCGGCTACGGCACCGACATCCGCCTGGCCTGCTACGGCCTCGACCAGCACGACAACGACTTCGTCGTCGCGCTCATCGGGCCGGAACTTTACCCGCTTTCGTCCATCGTCCAGCGGATGCGCAAAACCAAGCAGACGTCGCTGCATCTGGAGCGGCTTGGCCCGTTCTTCATCGGCAAGGCTATCTGGCAAAATCCGGGAGAGATTCGATGAAAACCGCAGTCCTTTTGCTGGCCTACGGCGGCCCCGATTCCCTGGCCGACATCCCCGCCTATCTGCTCGACATCCGCGGCGGCCGCGAGACACCCCAGGTGCTGATCGACGAGATCACCCATCGCTACGCGGCCATCGGCGGCTATTCACCCCTGCTGCGCATCACGCAGAGCGCGGCCGCGCAGTTGCAGGCACGCCTCGGCCTGCGGGTCTACGTGGGAATGCGCCACTGGATGCCCTGGATCAAGGATGTCGTGGCGCAGATGGCCGCCGACGGTGTGGACCGCGCCGCGGTGATCTGCATGGCGCCCCACTACAGCAGCATGAGCATCGGCGCGTACCGCCGCAAGTTGGACGAGGCGCTGGCGACGGTGGAGCGGCCTATCGACGTGCGCTTCCTGGAAAGCTGGCACACCCAGCCGGAGTATCTGGACGCGCTGGCCGCCAACGTGCGCGCCACGCTGGATCGTTTTCCTGCCGACGAGCGCGCGCAGGTGCTCACGGTGTTCACCGCGCACAGCCTGCCCGAATCGATCATCGCCCGCGGCGAACCCTATGACCGGCAGTTGCGCGAGACCGCGCAGTTGCTGGCGGAGCGACTGCAATTGCCCGCCGACCGCTGGATGTTCTCCTACCAGAGCGCGGCCAAGACCGGTGTGCCCTGGCTTGGCCCGCAGATCGAAGACCTGCTGTTGGACCTGGCGGCGCGCGGCGAACGGAACCTGGTGATCGCGCCCATCGGCTTCATCGCCGACCACGTGGAGGTGCTCTACGACATCGACGTCGGCGTGCAGGAGATCGCCCACCAGCACGGCGTGCGCGTCGAGCGGCCGCCCATGCTCAACGACAGCCCGGCCATGGTGACGATCCTGGCGGCCCTGGCCGCAGCGACGTTGCATGAATTCGAGACGCCCGCATGAAGCACGCCACAAGCAGCCCCGTCGCTATCGTCGGCGGCGGCATCGCCGGCCTGAGCACGGCCTGGTATCTCCAGCAGCGCGGCATCGACTATGTGCTGCTCGAACAGGCGCCGCGCTGGGGCGGCAAGATTTTCACCGAGCAAGTGGACGGCTACGGCGACGCGCCGTTCCTGGTCGAGGGCGGGCCGGACTCGTTCATCAGCCAAAAACCCTGGGGCGCGGCGCTGGCGCGGGAAATCGGCCTGGGCGACACACTGATCGGCGCCAACACCCAACTGAAGCAGACCTACGTGCTGCACAAGGGCCGGCCCGCGCCTCTGCCCGAAGGCGTGCTGATGATCGTGCCGACCCGCTTCAAGCCCTTCGTCTTCTCATCGCTGATCTCGCCCTGGGGCAAGCTGCGCATGGGCATGGACCTTTTCATCCCCCCGCGGCGGGACGCGCAGGATGAGACGCTGGCCGAGTTCGTGCGCCGCCGCCTGGGCAATGAGGCGCTGGACAAGATCGCCGAGCCGCTGATGTCGGGCATCTACAACGCCGAGGCGGACAAGCAGAGTGTGCTCGCCACCTTCCCCCGCTTCCACGAGTTGGAACAGCAATATGGCAGCCTGACCAAAGGGATGCTGGCCGGCCAGGCCGCGCGCCAACGCGCCAACGGCGCCGGAGCCAACGGCGGAGCACCCAACGGCAAACCCGCCTCGCTCTTTGTCACCCCGCGCGACGGGACGGAGGCGCTGGTGACTGCGCTGCGCGACCGCCTCACCGGCGACCTGCGCACCGGCGCCGCAGTGGCGGCCATCGAGCCGGAGGGCGCCGGCTACCGGCTGCACCTGGACGGCGGCGCGGCGCTGCTGGCCGAGCAGGTGGTGCTGGCGACGCCCGCCTTTGCCGCCGCCGCGCTGCTGCGCCCGCTCACCCCCGCCGCCGCTGACCTGCTGGACGGCATCCGCTACGTGAGCACCGGGACGATCTCCCTGGCCTATCGCACTGCCGACGTGGTCAACCCGCTCAAGGGCTACGGGCTGGTCATCCCCATGAGCGAGCGCCGCCCCATCAACGCCATTACGCTGAGTTCGGTCAAGTTTGCCCACCGCGCGCCGGACGGCCATCTGCTGCTGCGCGTCTTCTTCGGCGGCTCGCGCAGTCCGCAGTCGATGGACCTGGACGACGCCGCGCTCTACGCCATGGTGCGCCGCGAGTTGGACGCGCTGCTGGGCATCCGGGCCGAGCCGCTCTTCCACCGCATCTACCGCTGGCGGCGCTCCAACCCGCAGTACGACGTGGGCCACCTGGAGCGCATCGCCGCCATCACCGCCGCGCTGCCGCCGGGCGTCCACGTCACCGGCAGCCCGTACCGGGGCGTGGGCCTCCCGGATTGTGTGAAACAAGGTCAAGACAGTGCCGCACAAGTGGCGGAAAGGATAGACCGCGGATTTGGCGGATGAGGCGGATTCACGCGGATTCTTTTGTTTCTATCCGCGAAAATCCGCCGCATCCGCCAAATCCGCGGTCTATAAGTTATCAGCAGCAACCAGCTACATTTGGAAAGGGATTCGATTGCCAATGCG
>JAPKMV010000639.1 GCA_026645635.1 Caldilineaceae bacterium | reverse complement strand
AGCACGACATCGACCTCAGGCTGGGCGGCGGCCAGCACCAGGTCGATGTCGCCGGTGGTCAGGTAGGGTAAATCCGCGGGGAGGATCAACGCGGCGTCGGCGCCGGCGTGGCGCGCCTGGATGCAGGCCTGCCGCAGTGCATCGTTGAGGCCGGGGCGGCGCTCGCGCACCGTCTGTGCGCCGGCGGCAGCCGCGGTGGACAGTGCGGCGTCGGCGCGGCTCACCACGAGCAGCCCGGTGAAGCGGCCAGAGTCCTGCGCCAGGCGCAGCGTCCGTTCCAGCAGCGAGCGGGACAACGCTGCCCGCTCCGCCTGCGACAACACCGCCGCCAGCCGACTCTTGCTCTCGTCGAAGGGTTTGACCGGCGTCACCAGCCAGAGCTTCATCGCAGCGGGCGCACCTGGGCAGGCTTGGGTGAATAGGCGCGATGGTTGGCGACGCCATTGGCGGCAAAGGCAAGAATCTCGTGCGCGAGCCGCGTTTTGCTCGGGAGGTCGGTCATGATCGTGTCGGTCACCAGCACCGGCACGCGCAGCCGATCCTGCAGCGCAGCGTCGTTGTCGTCGAGGACAAAACCGTTGAGCAGATCGGCGTAATGGGCGGCCACGGTGACGGGGCTGACATCCAGCCCCATCTCGCGCATCATCTTGGCGGCAGGGCCTTTGAGCGCGCGGCCGCCGACGATGGGCGAAACCGCGATCTTGGGCGCGCGCGTTCGGTGCAGCAGCTCGCGCATGACGCCGATGCTGAGGATCGGGTCGATGCTCAGGTAGGGATTGCTGGGGCAGAAGACGATCACCTCGGCCAGGGCCAGCGCCGTCACGATGGCCGCGGTGACCTGCGCCCGCTCGGCGCCGACGTAGCTCAGGTCGAGCACGCACGGCTCGCAGCGGCGGCGCACAAAATAGTGCTGGAAGGGCAGGTCGCCCTCGTCGGTGTGGACGAGGGTGCGCACGGGTTGGTCGCACATGGGCAGCACGGTCGTCGCCAGGCCCAGGCTGCGCCGCAGCCGGTCGGTCGCTTCGGTCAGCGTCACATTCTGGTGCAGCCACTCGGTGCGGCGGAGGTGGGTGGCCAGGTCGCGGTCGCCCAGGCGGAACCAATCCTCGCCGCCGATCAGGCTCATGCTCTCCAGCGTAGCGAAGGTGTCGCCGGCGCGGCCCCAGCCGGTTTCGGGATTGTGCAGCCCGGCCAGGTTGTAGAGCACGGTGTCGATGTCGGGGCAGACGGTCAACCCCCAGTGCTCGAAGTCGTCGCCGGTGTTGACGATGACGGTGAGCGCGCCGGGAGGCAGCGCCGCCTGCAACCCGGCGGCCAGCTTGGCGCCACCGACGCCGCCGACCCGCGGCGATGGCCCGCGCAGCGGCGCCCGTTCGCGTTCTCGTTCTTCGGCAGGATAGCCCACCGTGATGATCGCCTGCGGCGCCCAGTGCGCCGGCAGGTCTAGCACATCGCGCACCAGATCGGGTGCAAAGAGGGGCGCGCACATCCAGCACGCGCCCAGGCCGGCGTCATGGGCAGCCAATAGCAGGTTCTGGCAGGCCAGCGCCACACTCTGCACGGCCATCAGCCACTCGGCCTGGCTGCGCACTGCGTCGGGATAGACGTCCATCTCTTCCATGCTGACACAGGGCACGATCAGCGCGGGCGCGCCGGTGAGCCGGGCGTGGCTGACGGCGACGCGCCGCGCGACGAACTCCGGGTCCGCACCGTCGGCGGCCAGGTCGGCGCGCCAGCGTGCGCCCAGGCGGCGGCTCAGTTCAGCTTTGCACGCCGGCTCCGTCACCACACAGAAGCGCCACGGCTGGCGGTTGTGCGCCGAGGGCGCCCAACTGGCCGCTTCCAGCAGCGCCTCCAAGAGTTCCGGTGCGACAGGCGTCGGCAGGTAGCGGCGAATCGAACGGCGCCCGCGCACAACCCGCCAGAAGGCTGGTGAGAGTCCGCGCGGGAGATCGGTTGCTGTTTGGATCGATATCGGCATGGCTACAGGATCGATGACCGTAGCACTCATGGCTGGTGTGCTCCTTTTCCCTGGCGCGTGATTATAGCACCGGCGCAAAGTCATCCGAAACTTTCTTTGACGCACGCCCTCGATTCGGGGTACAGTACACGCCACCAGCGTTTCCGCAAACAACAGCAGATGCCAACATCAGCGCAACTTCAACTATGACACAGGAGCCGTGAACCCATGTCCAACGAACAACAATACACCCGCGTGGCGCTCTACTTGCAAGACAAACATCCGATCCGCGACGGCATGGATTATGCGCAGTACGCCGAAGCGAAGGGCTTCGAGGCGGTCTGGCAGGCCGAAAGTCGCCTCGTGCGCGATGCCATCGTGCCCATGGCCGCCTTTGCGGCGGTGACCGACCGCATCAAGATCGGCTCCGGCGTGATCAACAATTGGACGCGCAACATCGGCCTGCTGGCAGCCACCTTCCTCACCCTGGATGACCTGGCGCCCGACCGCATCATCTGCGGCATCGGCGCGTGGTGGGATCCGCTGGCCAAGAATGTGGGCATCGAACGGCGCAAGCCGCTCACCGCGATGCGCGAGACAATCGAGGTGATGCGCCGTCTGCTGGCGATGGAACGGGTCACCTACCACGGCGAGTTTCACCACGTGGACGGCATCGAGCTGGATGTCGTGCATGGCCGCCGCGAGCCGCGCAACGTCCAGGTCATGATCGGCGCCACCGGCCCGCAGATGATGGAGCTGACCGGCGAGATCGCCGACGGCGCGGTGCTCAACTACTGCGTGCCGCCGGAATACAACATCGAGGCGATGGAGCAGTTAGAGCGGGGCGCGGCGCGCGCCGGACGCAGCATCGACGCCATCGACCGACCGCAGTTGATTGTCTGCTCGGTCCACGACGACCGCCAGACCGCGCTCGACGGCGCGCGCGAACTGCTCACCCAGTATCTGGCGCAGCAGCCGCACATCGCCAAAGCCAGCGGCGTCAAGCCGGAGGTCGTGCAGCAGATCCAGGCAACGCTGGGCTGGCCGGCGACCAAGGAGCAAGTGCGGGCGGCGATGAAGTATGTGCCGGACGAACTGGTGCAGCACATCACCGCCAGCGGCACGCCCGCGGAGGTGAAGGCCAAGGTGCGCGAATACATCAAGTACGGCGCCACCTGCC
>JAPKMV010000638.1 GCA_026645635.1 Caldilineaceae bacterium | reverse complement strand
CTGGAGCGAGAACTGCGGCGGCAGCGTGGGACGCGCGTCGGGCGCGTCGGCGCTGCTGGCTGCGGCGCGCGGCAGCGTGCTGCTGGCGAAATAGGTGACGCCCATTGCGAGCAGCAGCGCCATCGCCACGGTGAAAATCCCGTAGAGTTGGCGCATGGCCCGGTTGCGTTCGAGTGAGAAGACTGCCTGACGCCGGTCGGCGCGCACCTGCGTCAGCCGGTAAAGCTGGTAGAGGGCAACCAGGCCACAGGCCGCATAGATGTAGGGCGCATAGGCGGCGAGCAGTTCGATCAGTACTGCCATAGACCGGTTAGTTTAGCGGAGGCGGGGCATTGTGACAAAAAGAGGTTGTCACCCCAACACATATCCCAACGCGGCCAGCCCTGCCAGGGGCAGCACGATGTACATGAAGACAAAGGTGAGCAGCACTGCGCCAAAGGTCTTCCACATCCCAAAGCCGTGGGCGATGGACACGGTGCGCAGCAGCAGCGCCGCGCCCCACACCAGACCGATCAGCGCCAACAAATTGCTGAAATAGCGAATCGCCGCGCTCATGGGGATCGTGAGCACGGTAGCCATGTCGGGAATGTACGCGCCCAGCCAGAGCACGCCGGGCGCCGCGGCCAGCGCCACCGCGGCGATGTGTTGGGGCAGTGTGGCTCGGCCGCCCAGGCTCTTGGCCACCAGCAGCAGCGCCAGTGCAAAGAAGGCATAGTTGGCAGCGACTTCCAGCGGCGTCACCAGCCAGGCGCCGCCCAGGTGGAGCAGCCGCGCCGGGCGCGCACCCATGGGCGGCTCGATCTTGGCCGCCTCGACGCGCACCTGCGCCACGAAACGTCTCACATCTTCCACCTGCATCTGCAATTTTGTGATCTCGTCGGCCACCTGGGTCGGCGCGATGTTGAGCAGCCCGAGCAGCATCACCAGGCGCGCCGGCGGCAGCGAGAGTTCGTAGAGCGCGTCGCGCATCTCGTCGTTGCTCAGGCCCAGGGCATCGGTGATCGGCTGGAGGCGCGCTAATGCGGCATCGTCCACGGCGGCGCCGGCAGCGATGCGCGCCGAGCGCGCCGCTTCCACCTGCGCGGCGGTGACGTCGGCCGCGGCGAGAATCGGCTCTGCCTGGTCGAGCGCGACATTGGCGCGTGCGAGCAGTTGATCCAGTTGTTCGGGCGTGGCCGGCGCCTGGGCGACGGCTGCCGCCAGCGCTTCCGGCGTCACCGTCTCGGCGCGCAGCAGCCGTTCCACCGGCGACACCTGCGCGATCAGCCCGCCGGTCAACGCGCTGACCTGGTCCACCAGCGCATCCACCTGGCGCTGCACCTGCGTGGAGATCAGCCCGGGGAAATCGAGAATCTGGCTCTGCACCAGCGCATCCCAGACGGCGACGCCGGTCGCATCGACAAAGGTGCGCGCGGCTTCGATGCCGCGGTCGACCTGCTCGGTCAAGGTGGGTTTTTGGAGCAGCGCCGGCGCGGCGAACCAGCGTCCCAGGCCGGCGACCAGGCTGACGATGAGGAAGAGCTTGAGGGCAAAGGCGACACCCTGCGACGAACCCAACAGCGTACGGATGGTCGCGCCGCGCAGTTGCAGTAAGGCGGAATAGGTCTGGAACGCAGCTTTCATCACACGACCCCTCAGAATATACCGGCCAGCAGCCCCAGTTGAGGCAGCACCCGGAGGGTTTGGTCGAGGTAAGGTATCTGATCCAGCCCGTAGGCGCTGCCAAAGAACGACACGCCAGCAGCCACGACCAGGATCAGCAGATAGGGCGCAAGGACGGCAGCCAGCGCCTGCACAGCCTGCAGATTGTGCGCCTGGCCGACGGCCAGGAATTTGCTGACGAGCAGGTAGGCAAAGACCAGACTGATGGGCGTGACGGCGCCGGGCACAAGCTCGACCGTGAAGAGCAGCAGCGGCGCATAGGCCAGCGCCGTGACGCCGAGCGTCTGACCAAAGCGCGCCTGGCCGCCCAACCAGCGCGCAAAGAGATGCACCAGCACACCGTAGAGCAGCCAATTGAGCAGCGTTGTCACCACCAGAGTGACATACAGCCCGCCGACCACCACCGGCACCGGCGCGCCCAACACCAGCCGCAGCGCATCCCAGCCCACGAGGTAGCCGAATTGGAACTGGGTGGCAAACTGCGGGTCAGCCTGCACCTGTTGGGTGTACCAGGGCAGCCCGGTGACGAAATCGCCGATGATCTGCTGCAGCGAGCCGAGCTGCGGCGCTGCCAGCAGTCCCAGCGCCAACCCGACCAGCCGGGTCAACCCTACGATGCCGAGCACCGCCAACAGCGCCACAAAGCCACGGCGAAAGGGAGATCGGTCGTCGCGCACTGCCGTGTAGGCCGCAGGGTTGAGCAGCAGCGCCTGCCCCAACAAGCGCAGGCTGCCGGGGCGCTGCGCCACAGGCGGCGCAGATTCAGTATCTTGGTTCATTACCGCTTCATCCATTGTCATCACATCACTGTCCCTCGCTTACGCTCAGAAGCTGTTTGAAAAGGTCCATTTGACGCAGAGACGCGGAGGCGGAGAGCCTCGCAGAGGAAAAACAGAGGAGTTCTCTATGCGTGTTCTCTGCGTGTTCTCTGCATCTCTGCGCCTTTGCGTCAAAGTGGAGTGACTTTACAAACAGGCTCTGAGTTGCGAGAGGCAAGTTGCGCGGGATGATGGCAGCACCGACCCTGTCGGGGGTCAACCGAGCCGTTCACGGGTGTTTATGTTGGTGATCGAACAAAAGCCAAGTCGCTGGCAGCGGGCGCACTATCGAGTGGGCCAGTTTCTCCACGGCTGGCGCGCACGCCTGAGCGAAGACGACCGCCGGCTGGTGCAGCAGACGCTCTCCCCGGCGGCGCTGGCGCTCTTTGACCGCATGCCCGCAGACGCCCAGGTGCACAGCGTGCGGGTGCTGCGCAGTTTGCAGGCAAGCGGCGCCACCCCCGCCGACCTGGCCGTCGCCGCCCTGCTTCACGATGTGGGCAAGGTCGCAGCCAGCGACGCTGGCGCATACCTGGGGCTGTGGATGCGCGGCCCTGTCGTTCTGCTGGAAGCGTTCGCGCCGGCGCTGCTGTCGCGGCTGGCCGCGCCGCAGCCGGCCGCCAGCCTGCGTTACGCAATTCATGTGCAGTTGCTGCACCCGC
>JAPKMV010000637.1 GCA_026645635.1 Caldilineaceae bacterium | reverse complement strand
ACACACGTACAGTCTCATCCGCAGAAGCAGAGGCCAGTCTGCTGCCATCGGGCGACCAGGCGATGTCCGCCACTTCGCTGCCGTGCTCGGCGAGGATCGCCAGGCTGGCTCCCGTGGCGGCATCCCACATCAGCAATTCCCCTTCCCACGTTGTGGTGGCGATTTTGCTGCCATCGGACGACCATAGCACGTCGGGATAGGCAAAAGAAGAGTCGGTGGGCCATGTCTGCAAGGTCGTCCCCGTTGTGGCGTCCCATACCGTCACGGCGGGACTACCTGTATCGGCTTCACTCACACGCGACGCAATCTTGCTGCCATCGGGCGACCACGCCACACTGCCAACAACCCCGTTATGTTTGATCGTCAGCAAATTATCTCCCGTCGTCGCGTCCCACACCCGCATATTACGGTCAAAACTCCCCGCGACGATTTTGCTGCCATCGGGCGACCACGCCAGTTGCGCAGGAGTGCCTGTGTCGCCAGTGAGCGTCAACAGGGTGTCACCCGTGGCGCTATCCCACACCAAGATGCTCTTGTCATTCGTGGTCGAGGCGAGTTTCGTGCCGTCGGGCGACCAGGCCACGCTGGTTTCATTGGATGACGATGGGAGGGTGAGGGTCAACAGGTTTGCGCCCGTCGCGGCATCCCATATGCGAACACTTTCATCAATTGGCGACGCGGAGACAACTTTCGTGCCGTCGGGCGACCAGGAGACGCTATCCAAACGTGCGGTATGTCCTGTGAGCGTATGCAGTTTGGCGCCGGTCGCGGCATCCCAAATCAGGACAGTCCCATGCCACGGTGCGGCGGCGTTATCGCTGCCATCGGTTGCAACGGCGATTTTGCCGCCATCTGGCGACCAGGCCACGCTGACCACATCGCCGTCATGGCCGCCCATCGTCAGCAGGTCTGCACCGGTTGCGGCGTCCCACACCCGCAGATTCCCAGCTCGATCCCCAGAGGCAATCTTGCTGCCGTCGGGGGACCAGGCCACGCTGTCTACGATGTTTGTATGGGTGAGGACAAGCGTGGCCTGCCATGCCCCCGTTTGACTCACCGGCGCGCCACTGCCTGCGGTGAATGCCGGGCGTGGCGTAAAGGCAAGTGTTGCAGCGAACACCAGCCCGGCCAGGATGAGGGGAATGCGAACCAGTTTGAGGCCGGCTGCTTGTTTCAAATAATCCATGAAAATGCGCTCCTGTAAGTTTTTCCCGCGTGACGGGCTTTTTCTGGCTACAGGTAGTGGCAGCGTTGAGGACGACATAACTATTCCTGTGCTCAGAGGTCTCAAAACTGCCAGTATCAAGCCAAACGCAGTTAGGGGCAAAACAGCGACGGCGTTGTCGCTGTTTTGCCCCTAACGGACATTGACTTATGGAGATGCCAGGGCGCGTCTCAGGGCGTGGTGTCTTCCATCAGACTGCGCTCGTTCAGCGGCTGCACCGGACGTGCATTGCCCGTAAACACCGCCTGGAAAGCAGCAAGTTGGTCAGCGGACAGTTCCACCGGCGTTGTCATCACCAGCCAACGGACGCCTTCGGTGCAGGGCGGCGTCGTGAGCGAGCCGCTGTAGCGGTAGGTGGTCTGCTCCGCAGGCAGCAAGTCCGCCGCGTTGATCGTCACCCCTGTGTTCACCGCAGGACCTTCTTCGCCCGGCAGGTTGTCCAGCAACGGCTGGTAGGCCGGGTTTTCTGCGCCTTCCTTGAGAAGGATGCCGATGACCGCGAGGTCATCGCCCTTTCTGTGGACGATGTGCAGTTCGGCGTCGGCCGGCTGGCCATCCACGATATGTTCGCTGGGCGTGTGGTAATGGAGAGAATCGACGAGGTAGCGCTCCCCGTCGACTTCGATGTAGCTGCCGGCTGCATAGTTGGCGACAACCGTATGGCCGTTGTTGCGCACGCGCAGGGGGCTGGGACGGTAGGCGATGACGAGGTTGGCGAGGTCCTCCGGTTGCGGCACGGTGATGTCGATCGGCGACTGGGTCAGACCATCGCTGCACGCGGCATAGGCATGGTCGAGTTCGCCCCAGTTCTCAGGCCCTGCTTCATCACCGGTATAGGCCCAATGGACGGCGTGAGCCGCCGCGGCGGTGGCCTCCGCAACCGGCAGATCCTGCACACAGCGGATGGAGAAACCGTAGCGCAGCCCGGCAATGCCCTGAGCGCCAGCATCGGCCCCGTGAATCACCATCAGGTAGTTCGTGTCTTGGGTGTTGGGCGTGGTGCTCCAGAAGTAGGCAAACTGCCCAAAGTCATAGGAACCCGGTGCATCGCCGCCCGCGCCGCCGGCTGGCCGTGCGCTCCAGCCGCTGGCATTGGTGGGCTGGCTGAGCGCCCCCCAGAAGGCGGGATCGCTCAGCTTAAGATGGGCGTCTTCGCCCTGGCTGTCCAGAAGCGTCTGGAAATCCGCCTGGGTGGGGACGCGCCAACCGCTGGGGCAGACGTTGCAGGGCAGCGCCGCGGCATGGGCGTTGTAGAGTGCGCCATAGTCGGCCTCGGCCTGCGCATCGCCGGCCACATCGCTGCCCCAGGTGTAGGCGGCCTCGGTCTGCGTCACCCACGCATCCTGGTCGCTGACCAGGGGAATGGCGGCGCCGTCGCTGCAAGTGGCCGTGCGCAGGTTCTCCGCCATCCACAACTGATCGCCAACCTGGACGGTCGGGTAGACATTGCCATCGGCGTCGGTGACGGTGGCTGGTGGCTGCGTGCTGTCGCCGGGGGCGTCGCTGTCTGCTGATTCGTCAGTCGGTTCGGCGGTCGCTTCTGCTGCCGCTTCGGCAGTCGTTTCCTCAGTCGGTTCGGCAGTCGCTTCTGCTGGCGCTTCGGCGGTCGCCTCCTCAGTCGGTTCGGCGGTCTCCTCTGCTGCCGCTTCGGCGGTCGCTTCGGCGGTCGTTTCCTCAGTCGGTTCTGCGGTCGGTTCTGCGGTCGGTTCGGCGGTCGCTTCTGCTGCCGCCTCCTCAGTCGGTTCGGCGGTCGGTTCCACGGTGGGCGCCACAGGGGAAAGGTCACCGTCGCTGGCCCACAGCGTGGCGCCGGTAGCGCCGGAGACGAGCCGCAGCACGCCTTCCGGAGTCAGGGTGAGATAGGCGCTCGCGTCAGGATTCGCAGTCAGAGCCGACCAGATGTATTCTTCGTCGTCGCCGC
>JAPKMV010000636.1 GCA_026645635.1 Caldilineaceae bacterium | reverse complement strand
GCCACCCGCCTGGGTTGTCGCCAGGGCCGCCGCAGCCGCAGTTCCGTGACATCCAGTTCGACCCGGCTCAGCAGTTGGTCGCCTGACCAGAACATCCCGACCAGACCTACGCCCAAGAAGAAGAGGCTGCCCCAATCGAAGCGGGCAACCAGCGAAAAGACGAACAACAGGGTCACGACGGTGGCCACGCTGAAATAGAGCGCATAACGCACGCTGGGGCGAAAGGTGAAGACGGACTCCAGGTCGCGCCATTCCATTTCCATTACGGCGGCTTCCTCTGGGGCGATTTCTTCGGCTTCGAGCGATTCCGGCACGATGGCAGGCTCCTCCGGTTGAACAGGCGCAGGTCACGCCGGCGCGACGATGCGCCAGAGCAGCAGGGCGCCAAAGACGATGAGCAGCAGCCCGCTGGCGAACAGGATGCGGCGATACCAGGGGTCGGTGAGGTAGCGGCGGCCGTGGGCGACGGCAAAGGCGAGCAGCACTTTGCTGCCGACCAGCAGCCCGTAGAAACCGAGCAGGAAGGCCAGGCCTTGCAGCGGCCCCCGCGACCACATGCCTGTCAACGTCGGGCCGCCGACGCTGATCCAGAAGAGCCACGGGTGCGGGCTTAATGCGTTGACCAGCACGCCGCGCCAGATTTCGGCGCTCGCCTGCTGCGGAGCCACAGCCAACGCGGCCAACTCCGCACCGCGTGCGCTGCGCATCGTTTCGACGCCGAGATAGAAAAGAAAGAAGCCGCCAAAGATCGTCAATCCGATCTCCAGCAGCGGGGGCAGGATGTTGAACAGCAGCAGCGAAATGAGGACAATCGGAGCGTCGCTCAGCAGCGGGGCAATCGCCACCCGCAGCCCGGCGCCGAAGCCGCGTTCCAGCGTCCGTGTGACGACCAGTGCAGTCAAGGGGCCGGGGCTGATGCCCGCAGCGAAACCCAAACTTGCCCCAGACAACAATGCAGCCATGACAATCGATTGTAGGCGAAGGACGATCTTTTGCCAAAGTGGGGTGTCATTCCGCAGGAGAATCGACCGCCCACGGATGAAACCTTCACCCTGCCCCCTCGCCGGTCAGCAGGAACTCCGCCAGGTCATCGCGCAACTGCGCCAGCGACGGCAGGTGCACGTACATCATGTGGCCGGCGGGGTAGTAGGTCAGCCGCAGGTTGGCGCGCTGCGCCGGCTCCAGACCCAGGTGGTTGACTGTGTACTCGGTAGCGAAGTAGGGTGTGGCGAAGTCGTAGTAGCCGTTGGCGATGATCACGCGCAGGAACGGGTTCTGGGTCATGGCTGCGCGCAGCCGCTCGCTCACGTCGAGATATTTGTTCTGCACGCTGCTGTAGTCCCACTTCTCGTAGAGGGCGGCGAGCACGGCGTAGGGCAAGTCGCTGGTGAAATTCAGCTCCTCCCGCACATAGGCATTGAACGCGCTGGCATATGGCCCCTGGATCGCGCTGTAGCTGGGGTCGGCGCCGAAGTGTTCGCCCGCCGCGTCGCGGTCGATGCCGAGAAAGCGGCTGTCGAGACGGCCCACGGTGCGGCGCTGGTCGCGCAACAGTTCCTTGCAGAAGCGCATAATCTCCACGCGCAGGTTAGTCTGTGCAACGTAGGCCTCGCTCAACCCGGTGAGTTCGGCCAGCCTGCGCACGATGGCCGCGCGCGTCTCCGCCGGCAGCGCGTCGCCCTGGAAGAGCGCCTGGGTGTAGGGGCCGCTGGCAAAGGCGGTCGCCGCAGCCAGCGCCTGCTCCAGGTCGCCTTGCAGGTCGCCCGGCAGCTTGCCGTGATACCAGGCAGTCGCTGTGTAGGTGGGCAAGTGCAGCACGTAGGGCAGGTCGTTGCCCAACTCGAAATAGCCCGTCTGGAAGTTCAGAATCGACGAGATCAACATCAACCCGTTGAGATACATGCCGTGGCGGTTTTGCAGGAAGTCCGCCAGCCCCACGGCGCGGGTCGTGCCATAGCTCTCGCCGATCAGATATTTGGGTGACCCCCAGCGCTTGAAGCGGGTGACGTAGAGGCGGATGAAATCGCCGACCGATTCGATGTCCTGCTCGACGCCGTGAAACTGCTTCGCCTCTTCGCCCGGCGCAGGGCGGCTGTAACCGGTGCTCACCGGGTCGATGAAGACCAGGTCAGTGCTGTCCAGCAGCGAATACTCGTTCTCCACGAGGCGGTAGGGCGGCGCAACCAGTTCGCCGGCATCGCCCGCGACCACGCGGCGCGGCCCCAACAGGCCAAGATGCAGCCAGACTGAGGATGAGCCTGGCCCGCCGTTGAACGAAATCGTGAGCGGACGTCGGCTGAGATCCTGCACATCGCTGCGGGTGTAGGCGATGAAGAAGATCGAGGCTTTGGCCTTGCCCTCTTCGTCGCGCATGACCAGGCGGCCAGCCGTCGCCTTGTAGGGAATCATCTGCCCGCCGATGGTGACCTGATGCTCGGTCTCGACGATCTCGTCCTTGATCTCCACCGGTTTGGTTTCCGGCGTTGGTTTGGCCTCGGTTTTGGTTTCGGCTTTGTCTTCTGCCATGTGGATGTTCCTTTCGTGTTGCGTGTTGCGTGTTTCGTAACGCCACGCAGCACGCAGCACGTAACACGAAACCATCGGCTTACTCGCGCCCGCCTGCGCCAGTGGCGCCGGACATCTGTGCGGTTACAAACCGCACCTACGATAGTGCGTGACCTACGGTTTTTCGGACGGGAGGCCGGGCCGCTTGCGCTGCAGCCGGCTCTGTTTGTCCACCAGCTTCTCGATGGCGGCGATGGTCTCCGCCGTCGTCTTGCGCAAGTCTTCCTGCACCGTCGCCAGGCTCGTCCAGTAGCTGTTGTAGATCACACCCAGCCAGGTGATGAGCTGCAGGTTCTCCTCCAGCGCGCGGATGGGCCGGCTGATGAAGTAGCCGAGAAACGCGCCGACGCTCAGCCCGCCGAAGACCAGGGCGAACATCGGCTCGCGCAGCCAGATGCTGACGCCGATTGCGGCCACGAAGGCGATCACACCCAGCCCAAAGAGGATGCGATACATCCAGATTGTGGTGTGGTATGGCTCCATGAAGGCATCGAGGATGCGCCGGAACATGGTGCTGTTCTGCTCGAAGCCGGCGCGCACATGGTCGCGCCAGGCTGCGTAGAGTTCCGGGTCCGCGGTCA
>JAPKMV010000635.1 GCA_026645635.1 Caldilineaceae bacterium | reverse complement strand
GCAGGCGACGTTGGTGGAGCAGGGCATGATGGTGCGCGGGGTGGCCGACATGCCCTTCACCCGCCAATATCGCAACACGACGCCCTATCTCTATTTCCTCCAGCAACAGTTGCAGTGGGGGCTGGGCTGGGCGCTGGGGCTGGTGGCTGCGCTGGGCGTCGGCTATGCTGCGTTTGAACTGCTGCGTTCGCTTTATCGTCTGGCCTACTCCGTCGTGATGGCTGCGCGCAAACAGGCCGCACGCAAGTGGCTCAACGACGAGCAGATCGCCAGCCTGGTGGTCTGGGCGTGGGTGATTCCCTATTTCGGGCTGACCGGCGCCTTCCTGGCCAAGTTCAACCGCTGCCCTTCGCGCTGCTCTGGGCGGCCTGGCTGATCGCGGTGCTGTGGCGGATAAATGCGGAACGCGGAACGCGGAATGCGGATGCCGAACCCCAACCGTCGCCCCTCGCCGATCAAATTGTGAATAGTGAATTGTCAATTGTGAATGGTGAAGTGGACGCCCCTCGCCCCTCGCCCCTCGCCGATCAAATTGTGAATAGTGAATTGTCAATTGTGAATGGTGAAGTGGACGCCACCCCTCGCCCCTCGCCCCTCGCCCCTGAAATTGTGAATGGTGAAGTGGATGACGCCGCCCCTCGCCCCTCGCCCCTCGCCCCCTCTCGTCTCACGCGCTACGCCGCCATCGCCCTCGCCCTCCTCGGCCTGGTAGGCGGCCTGTTCTGGTCGCTGGCCTATGTAAACGGGGTCTACAACCGCGAGCACACGTGGATCGCTGCGAGCCGCTGGATCTATCAGAATGTCCCGTCCGGGTCGGTCATCCTCTGGGAACTGTGGGACGACCCGCTGCCCAAGTCGATCCCCGGCGAGCCGGGCATGGACATGGGCACGACCGGGCTGCGCAACATCGACTGGAGTCCTTACGAGGAGGACACCGCCGAGAAGTTCGAGCTGATGAAGCAGAAACTGCGCGAGGCCGACTACGTCGCCTACAGTTCCAAGCGCATCTACGACAGCGTGGACGAACTGCCGCAGCGCTATCCCATGACGACGCGCTACTACGACGCCATGTTCGACGGCAGCCTGGGCTTCGAACTGGCCGGCGAGTTCACGTCGCCACCGTCGCTGCTGGGCTTCACCTTCGACGACCGCCACGCCGACGAAAGCTGGAGCCTCTATGATCATCCGCAGGTTTCCGTCTTCCGCAAGGTGCGCGACCTGAGCGACGCCGAGTTCGACGCCCTCTTCGACCGCGCCTGGGAAAACGCAATTCCCTACTACCGCGGCCAGGACTCGCCGCTCAGCCCCTTCCTCAACTTCATCGGGTTGGGGGCGGCGCCGGGCACCGAGAGCACTGGATTGATCAACCGCATCATCGGCATTTTCTCAGGCGAGCCGCGTTCGCCCGTGCCGCCCGTCGAGGAACGACGTTCGCTCATGCTGCCGGCGGCCCCGCGCGATCTACCGGTGGTGGACAACTACCGCTGGAACGTGGCCGCCAGCGAGAGCACGCCCCTGGCAATTCTCTGGTGGTGGGCGGTGCTGGCGCTGCTCGGCTGGCTGGTCTGGCCGCTGGCGTTCTATGTCTTTGCGCCCCTGCGCGACCGCGGCTACTTTGTCGCACGGACGATGGGCTGGCTGCTGGCAAGCTGGCTGCTCTGGATGTTGGTCAGCCTGGGCGTGTTGCAGAACCTGGTGCTCCATGCCTGGATCAGCGTGGCGCTGCTGGCCGCGGCTGGCATTGCGGCGGCGGTGGTGCAGCGCCGCGCCCTCTGGGCATTTGTGCGCGACAACTGGGCCGTGCTCCTCCTGGGAGAGGTTGTCTTTGCCGCAGCGTTTCTCTTTTTCGTCTACATCCGCATGCTCAACCCGGATCTTTGGCAGCCCTGGTTCGGCGGTGAGAAGCAGATGGAGTTCGCCTTTCTCAACGGCATCCTGCGCAGCCCGACCTTCCCACCGGTCAACCCGCATTTCGCCGGCGGCGTGATCAACTACTACTATTTCGGCCTCTACATGGTGGCCTATCTGATCAAGCTGACCGGCATCTATGCCGAGGTCGCCTTCAACCTGACGCTCGCCATGCTCTTTGGGCTGACGGTGGTCAATTCCTTTGGCGTCGTCTACTCGGCAGTGAAGGGGCACGCGCCCCTCAGCCGCGGCTCGCCGCGCCTGGCCTGGTACGTGGGCATTGGCGGCGCGCTGCTGGCGCCCCTCTTCGTCGTCATCATCGGCAACCTGGACGGTTTTGCCCAGGTGGTGCGCAACCTGGCCAATCTGGCGCCCGGCCCCTTTCAGTCCGATCTGCCCGGTCTCAAAACCTTGATTGAAGCCGGCGCCGGCTTGCAGAAGGTGTTGGCCGACCAGGCGACGCTGCCCGACTATGATTTCTGGGGGCCGAGCCGCGTCATCCTGCCCACGATCAACGAATTTCCCTACTGGAGTTTCCTGTTCGCCGACCTGCACCCCCACATCATCGGCATTCCGCTGGCTGGCATGTTCCTGGCGCTGATGCTGGTGCTGATCGAGGATGCCAACACCGACTGGCGCGCCCGGCGCGGCTATGGGCTGGCGCTGCTGGCGACCTTTGCGCTCTTCCTCGGCGCAATGGCCAGCGTGAATCTGTGGGAACTGCCGACCTACTTTGGCCTCGGTGTACTGGCGTTCCTGGTGAGCCAGTTCCGCGGGCGCGGCAAGATCGATTGGCTGCTGACCATCGCCGCAGCCGCCGTCTATGGCCTGGGCGCCTATTTCCTCTTTGCACCTTTCTTTCTCAACTATGTCAACGTCGGCGCCAGCGGCATCGGCCTGTTGCGCGCGCCCGACCCGCCGGAGCAGTGGCTGCTGGTCTGGGCCTTCCCGGCCTTTCTCTTCGTGAGTTGGACGATCTTCACCGCCAGCCGCGCCGCTCGCCCCGCGCTGACCGGCGACGGGGCGCGAGTCAAGGCGGCCGGCGTCGAGCGCGCGACCGCGCTGGGGCTGCGCCGCTTCGACCTGCTGCCGCGGCTGATCTATCTCCACCAACGGCTGGTGCAGCGCCCCACCTTCACCTACCTGCTGCTGGTCGGGCTGATTCCGTTTACGCTGCTGTTGGCGATGGGCGCGCTGCTGTTGGGTTGGGTGGTGCTGGCGCTCTGCCTGGCGCCCCTTGGCTTT
>JAPKMV010000634.1 GCA_026645635.1 Caldilineaceae bacterium | reverse complement strand
CCGTCGTGCTGGCCGCGGGCATCGGCCTGGCGCTCAACCTGCTGCCGTTCGATTTGCTGCCCGCGGCCGCCAGCGCCACACCGACGCCCGCCGTCGTGGCCGACAGTGGTGCGGCAACGCTGCCGCCTGTGACCGCACCGGCGCTTGTGACGGAGCAACCCGACAACGGTGCACTGCCGCAGCCTGCCACCGCCACATCGCCTGCGCCCGCGACGCCGGAGGATGTGCTCACCGCCGCACCCGTCACCACGCCGGCAGCCGCCACTGCCACGCCCCAGGACGCGCCGCCCACCCCCCAGCCCACACCCGCCGGCTCGATCAGCAACTACTGGCGCGAGGCGGAAGATGCCTTCGCCGAACGCGATTGGGAGGTGGCGCTGGAGTACATCACCCTGGTGCGCCGCATCGATCCAACCTTCAGCCAGGGCGTCATCGACCAGATGCTGGGGACGATCCACACACAGTTGGCTGCCGGTGCGATCGCCGACGGCCAGCCCGACGCAGCGCTGGCTGCCATCAACGCGGCAATCGTCGCGCAGCCAGGCGACCCCCAGTTGGTGGCCATCCAGCGCGCGCTCGAAAGCCTGGTCGCGCCCAACACGCTGGACAAGGTGATGGCGCGCTGGACGCTGGCCGCCGAACTCTTGGCCTTCGGCCAGAATCTGTTGGGGGCCGAGCGCCCCTGTGACGCCACGGGCCAGTTCCAGGCCGCGGGCGCCATTCTGCCCGACAGCGACGTTACCCGGCTGGCAGCGGAGAGCCAGGCGCTCTGCACCCGGCAGCGCACGGAGGCGGCGATGCGCGACGCACTCGCCGACCTGGGCGGCCGATTGCTCTACTCGACGCAGGAGAACAGCCGCTACCGTATCTACCGGGCGCCCGCAGCCGAAAATGCCATCGCCGCGCTGCTGGTGGAAGATGCACGCCAGCCCGCGCTGCAACCGAACGGCCCGCTGCTGGCTTTCCACACGACCCGCTCCGGTGAGGCGGGCATCCTGCTCTTCGACGTGACGGCCGGGTTGCCGCCATCTGCGCGCAGCGGCCAGTTGGCCGGCTCGCCGGAAGATGGATTGGACGCGCCGGCCAGTTGGAGCGGCGCGGCTGACCAGGCGTTCTTCGCCAGCACGGCATTTGGCGACGGGCGCAGCCGGCTGCTGTTGACCATCACCGGCGACCCGACTGTGCGCCAGGATCGCGGCCTCGGGCGCGACCCTGCGTGGAGTCCCGCCGCCGACCGCGTTGTCTACAACGGCGTGGGCGACACCGGCAACGAGCCGGGGCTTTGGCTGATGAACAGCGACGGCAGCAACCGCACGCGGCTCACCGACAACGGCAACGACATCCGCCCAACCTGGTCACCGGATGGTCGCTACATCGTCTTTATGAGCACGCGCGGCGGCGGCTGGGATCTCTACCGTTACGATCTTCAGCAAGGCGCGCTGCGCCGCCTGACCGACGACCCGGCGCAAGATGGCTTGCCCGCGGTCAGCCCTGACGGCCGCTGGGTTGCCTTTGCCAGCGACCGCGACGGCTTCTGGCGCATCTGGGTGACGAGCATCGACGGCGGTCTGGCGCTGCCATTTGTGCCGATCAACGGGATTCTGGTCAACTGGCTTGAGCACGCAATTCAATGGGTGGGGTGACGAATTGTTCATGGTTGATAGTCGATTGTCAATGGTCAATGGCCTGTGCCAACAGCATGGTTTGGCGGAGCGGCGATGGCTGATCTGAAGTTCGATGGTGCGGACGGTTCGCTGGGCGGCGTCGGTCTCGGCAACCTGAGCGGCAGACAGATTGGCCGCTATCTCATCGGCCAGCAACTGGGCAGCGGCGGTGCGGCCTCGGTTTTCCGCGCCTATGACCAGGTGCAGGGCATCACCGTGGCGCTGAAGTTGCTGCTGCCCGGCGCCGACGAGAAGGCCTACAGCCGCTTCCGCCGCGAGGCCAACCTGGCCGGCGCGCTGCGCCACCCCCACATCGTGCGCATCTTGCAGATCGGCGTGGCGCCCCAGGGCGAGGTCGCCTACATCGCGATGGAACTCGTGGAAGGCGAGAGCCTGGCCGACTTCCTGGCCGAGCGCGGGCGGCTGCGCCCGGAAGAGACGGCCAACTTGCTCGAACCGATCGCCCGCGCCCTCGCCTTTGCCCACAGCCAGGGCGTGATTCACCGCGACGTGAAACCGAGCAACATCCTGCTGCGCCCGGTCAGCCCCGGCGCGGCCAACAGCATCCAACTCGAATCGCTCGACCATCCGGTGACGCCGCTGCTCTCGGATTTCGGCATCGCGCGCGCGATCGATGCGCCGGAACTGACCAACGCCGGGCGCACCGTCGGCACGCCGGCCTACATGGCGCCGGAACAGTGCGCGGGCAGCCGCGAGGTGGACGGTCGCGCCGACATCTACGCGCTGGGCGCGGTGCTCTATCGCTGCATCACCGGGCAACTGCCTTTCACCGGCACGACCACGCAGATTCTCCACGCGCATGTCTACGACCCGCTCACCATCGACGAGCATGTGCTCCGCCTGCTGCCGCCCGTGCTGGTGGAAGTGATCCAGCGCAGCATGGCCAAACAGCCACAGGATCGGTTTGCCGACGCCGGCGCCATGGCCGATGCGTTGGCGATCGCCGCGGGACGAACGCCGCCGCGGCCAGATGCGGCGAGCGAAGGGGGCGCAACCCTCACCCTGGCCTCCGTGGCAGCAGTGAAGCCGCCGCAGCCACAGCGCACCGTGTTGGTGACGGGCAGTGCGGCGGCGCCGCCGGTCACAGCGCTGCCGCCCGTTGGCGCCGCGCCGCCGGGCGAACCGCCGACGCCGCCGGCCTACACGCCTCTGCCCGACGATGACGGCCAAGGCGGGTTCGGCGGCCGGTTGGAACGTCTCAACTGGCCCGGCATTGCCCTGGGCGCAGTGTTGGGATTGGCTGTCATCCTCATGGTCGTCGGGTTGGGCATCCAGGGACCGGGCTTGCTGAGCCGGCTCCTGGGCGAACCGTCGCCGACGCCGGGTCTGGTGAGCCAGGCGACGATGACGCCCGACAGCGCCGCTGCGGCAACCTTCACGCCAACGCCGTCACCGACAGCCACCGCAGTCGCCGCGCCGAGTGTCACCACGACGGTTGCCCAGCCGACGGCGACGAACACACCGCCGCCTC
>JAPKMV010000633.1 GCA_026645635.1 Caldilineaceae bacterium | reverse complement strand
GTTCTTCGTCTGACATCCTGGCTGGTCATTCTCAGCCTGCTGCTCAGCAACGCACCGCTTGCCCTGGCCCAGGATGGTCCAGTCTATCTGCCGCTCATCAACCAGGGCAAGGGGCAGGCGTTCACGTCCACCTCGAATCTCCTCTTCCGCGTACAGGTGCGCGTGGCGACGCCCAGCCAGGCGGCCAGGCTGGCGCAGCCGGGCATCGTCGTACTGGCGCAAAGTGATGAAACCGCTACGCTGCTGGTGGACAGCGCGCAGCTCGAGTACCTGGCCAAGGCCGGCTTCCAGCCGCGCGGCGCCGATGCGCTGGAGAGCTTGGTCAAGGAGCAAGGGCCGGAATGGCTCAGCCCGAGCCTGCAACCGCTCATGCAGGAAGCCGCCGCAGCGCGCCAGCGCATGGACGCGGCAGCCGGCCGCGCCGGCGATCAGGCGGAGGCCCTGGCCGGCGTGCGTGCGGCGATGGCCGTGCTGGTTGGCGAGCAGCGCGCCGCGCTCAACGAGCTGACGGAGCTGGATTCCGATGGCGACGGGCTGACCGACACGGAGGAGATATGGTGGTGCACGGATCCACTGAACCCCAACAGCGACAATGACGCCCAGGGCTACAGCGATGGGCTAGAGGTGGGCACCCTGCTGGACGCCACTCAGCCGCGCAATGTACGGTGGGGCTACGGCCCGCCCTTCGGCCCGCCAGCAGCCTGGCCGGATTTCAACAACCGGGACGGGAATCCCGCCACGCCAGCCTGCAATGACGGCGACTGGGACACAATCCCGGACTATGCCGAGGCATATCTGGTAGGAACGCGTGTCGGGGGCGGCGATTCTGAGAGCACCGATCACGACAAGTTCGACGACGGACAAGAGCTATTCGGCATTACATTTTGCCCGGGTGGCGATCTGAGTTGTGGTTACGGGGCATACCCGCGGCCCGAATACTGGAACTTCATCAAGGCGTCGATGCCCAACTGGGTGCTGTCGCCGGGGGACAGCCCGTTCGTTGCGGCATTCCCAGTGCCCGAGGTCACGGTTGAGGCTGGTTCGTGGACGGTGGAGCGGGTGACGACAATCACGACCGAGCAGGGCGAAATTGTCGAGAAAACCAACTCCTACGAAACTGCCGTCACGCGCGGGCAGAGTACGAGTATTGCCAATACAGTGACGTGGAATGAGTGGGAGGAGGTGTCTCAGGCGGTAGAGAGACCACTAACTGCAGCTCAGTATGCAAGACTCACAGAAGCTGCCAATGGATGTAGCGGTTTTGGAAGTTGTGCCTGGGGAGCAACGAAGCTTGTTGGAGGCGTAGTTGGCGGGGTAGGTTTTGGTGCGCTCGCCGCATTGGGTGCTGCTTCATGTGCTCCAACAGCCGGACTAGGGTGCCTCGGTGCCGGGGCAGCAGGTGTTGCAGTGGCAGGGTCATTATCAGTTGCTGGCAGCGGATGGAATGACCTGTTTGGTAAAGATGAAGCCCAAAATCAGACACCTGTGAATGTTTACAGTAGCAGCACAAGCTCAGCAACTGCATCAGCGTCGGCCTCTGCACAAGCATCAGCACAAGTTGTCAACAATATTGATTTTCAGGGCGTGGTTAGCTCACTTGATGGGGTGCAGTATGCTATCAACCAACAAGGAGCGCTCCTCTCTCGTGGTCTTCAGGACATCAGCTATCAGATTTCCCGTCCTCGCCTGACCGAAACGAAGACGAACGGAAAATCCTGGGGCGGTGCGCAGACGACAACGCATGAGGTCTACGAAGAACATACCATCAGCCAGGGCGAGGCATTCACCACCGGCCAGAACTGGAGCACGGCCTGGGCAGTCGACTCCAGCCACGCCGCGGACCTGACCTTCCGCTATTCGGTGCGCAACGCCGGCACAGAGTACGCCAGAGAACTCTCCAACGTAGTCTTCAACATCTACATCGGCGACGACACGCTGCCCACCATCACCTATCCGGCCTGGGAGCAGTTCGCCGGCGGCAAGCTGGACAACCTCTTCCCGATCGGCCCCAACACGCCGCCGGGCGTGGTCAGCAGCAAGACCTTCGCCTCCAAGACTATTCCCCTCAGCCTGGAGCAGATGAAGCGCATCGACCTGGGCGAGCGGCTGACCGTCAAAGTGGAGAGCTTCAGCTACGGCGCAGATGAACTTTTCTATGTGGACGCCATTGCCGGCGGCGTCACTGTCTACATCGAGGATGGTGTGGAAGACGGCGACGAGAGTGTGGACATGTACGTGATCCCCACCTGGGGCGAAGAGAGCGTGCAGGATGTCCTCGCCCGCTACTTCCCCCACGGCGAGGACATCGACGGCGCCCTCAACAGCCTGTGGACACCGGAATTCAACGGTGCGGGCGCGCCCACCTGGCACGAACACTATCTCTCCGATATCGCCTGGTGGAACGTCTATCTGACCCAGCCCGATGCCGGCGACACACCGCTGGGCCAATTGCCTGCCCAGGCGGGCGCGGGCGTGCTCTTCCGGTTCAACCGCGACAGCGATCGCGACGGCTACAACGACCGCGCCGAGTTCCGTTACTACTGCGCCCTGCCTGCTGGCCACGCCGACCAGCCCCGCTGCGCCGACGGCTACCTGCGCCCGGAGATTCATCCGCAGCCGGAAGTCCTCGGCGGCTATGTTGTCGAACGCAGCGGCAACCAGGTCACGGTGAAGCTGGCGCTGGAAAACACCGGCACCTTCGACGCCTACGGCATCGACGCGGTGATGTACTCGCCAGATGCCACGACCACCATCGGCAACAACACGGTCGGTGGCAACGGCAAAGTGCGCCCCGGCAACAAGGTCACTGTGGGCAGCATGATCAAGGCGCCCGACCTGAGCAATTGGGGCGCCAGCCGCGCCAAACCTTACGCCGCCGGCGAATACAGCGGCGCCGTGGATCGCACCTTCACGTTCACGGCGCAGACGCCGGGCGTCGTCGGCACAGGCAGCACCGCCGTAGCGTGGAACGACGGCGCCGGCGCCAGCGGCGTGCTGCAGTTGGGCGGCAGCTATCACGCGCCGCTGCCACTCGATGTAGCGCAGGGCGTGCAGGTCGGCTTCAACACCGGCACCATCGACGCCGGCGCACGCTTCACCGTGCAGGCGCTCACCTCACGCGACACCTTCACCTACACGGTCAACAGCGAGCCTTTC
>JAPKMV010000632.1 GCA_026645635.1 Caldilineaceae bacterium | reverse complement strand
AACTTGGCCAGATTGATCCGATTTGGCGGTTCTCAAGTGCCATCAGTGGCCGCAACCAAAAATCTGACACGCACCCCTCGCAACCAGATAGGTTGCTATTCGCGCCAAAAGCGACTATCATTACGATACTTGTTAAGCATCGCCTGGATGTCTTCCGGACTGTCGCATTCTTCTCCCGCATGTCGGCCCTGGGAGGCAGTGTCCACGACAGGAGTCGCTATGCTGCACCGGATTGTGTTGGCGTTGGTCAAGTCCACATTGTTGCTGATGCTGGCTGCGGGGTTGGCAGCCTGTGGCGGCACAACCCCACCCAGCGTATCGATGATCGCCAACACGCCAACCCCGGCGACGGCAGGCAGCGAGAACGCGCTGCCCACACCGCTGCCCACCGAACAGCCCACGATTGGCCTGGTGATGAAGACGCTCACCAACCCCTTCTTCGTGGAGATGGAGCGCGGCGCGCGCCGCGCGGAACGGGAGCTAGGCGTCGATTTGATCGTGCGCACCGGCGCGCAGGAGACCTCGGTCGAGCAGCAGATTGCCATTGTGCGCGACATGATCGCGCAGGGCATCGACGCCATCGTCATCGCGCCGGCGGACTCGACGGAGTTGATCCCCGTGCTCAAACAGGCGCAGGATGCCGGCATCGTCATCGTCAACATTGACAACCAGCTCAACCCGGATGTGTCCGCGCAGCAGGGGCTGACCGGCGTCCCCTTTATCAGTGTGGACAACGAGAAAGGCGCCTACTCCTCGGCGAAATTCATCGCCGACCAGGTGACCGAACCGACACAGGCGCTGCTCCTCGAAGGCATCCGGTCGGCGCAGAACGCCGAAGACCGCAAAAATGGCGCGCTGCGCGCCTTTGCCGAGAACCCGAACATCGAAGTGGTGGCAATGGAGACAGCCAATTGGAAGATCGACGAAGGCTATGTCGTCGCCAAGCAACTGATGGAGCGGCACCCGGACGTCAAGTTGATCTTCGCGGCCAACGACATGATGGCCTTTGGCGTCATCCGCTATTTGCGCGAACAGCAGCGCGCCGATGTGCTGGTCGCCGCCTACGATGCGCTGGAAGAGGCGAAGTCTGCCCTGGCCGAGGGCACGTTGGCGGCAACCGTCGACCAGCAGGCGGCGCTCCAGGGCTATATGGGAGTGGAGTATGCGGTGCGCGCGCTCAACGGCGAAACCCTGCCTGTGCTGACGCTGGTCGACACCAAACTCGTCACCCAGGCTTCGCTAGAACAGTAACCTGAGCTTGATTCGGATGTGGGTACACGAAATCTCTTTGCACCCAATTTGATAACGCGTCTGGGCATATTCGTACTCCTGGCGAGTGTGCTGCCGCTGCTTTTGGTGGGCGTCATCACCTACAACGTGTCGCGCGCCGTAATCGAGCGCGAGGTGAACAGCTATTCCCAGGCCCTGGTCAAACAACAGGCAGACTACCTCGACCTGATTCTGCGCCAGTTGAGCGCGCTCCTGGCCAATGTCTCAGGCGTGGATGCGATTCGCGACGCACTCCAGGACGAGTATGACCCCGACGATTACTTCACGCGGCTCTCCACCAACACCGAAATCGGCAACATCCTCAACCCGTTCATCAGTCTGCAAGGCTCCGGGGTGGTCAGCATCGACATCTTCGGCGTCAACGGCGCGCATTACCATGTCGGTGACACGCTCGACATCAGCAACATCGACGAAGAGACGCTGGCCGAGTTGTGGCGCCGCTCCACCACGGCCGCAAACGACATCCTGTGGGCTGGAATCGAGCGCAACGTCAACAGCAGTTCCACCTACGAACGCGTGATCACGGTGGCGCGACAGTTGCGCACCACTGACGCCGCCACCTTGCGTGAGGAGCCACTGGCCCTGGTGATCGTCAACTACGATGTCGATTCACTTTACAGTTACTTTAGCCAGGCGAATCTCGGGGAAGGCGCCTACACCATTATCCTGGACAACCTCAACCGCCTGGTCTATCACCCCAATCCCACCTTGATCGGGCTGACCGTCACCCCGGAATTCGCCGCGCAGTTCACGGATGCGCCCGAACACAATATCGCCATCGACGGCAAGGAGATGCTGATCACCCATTTCAGATCTGCGGCAAGTGGGTGGCGTATGTTCAGCTTCATCCCAACGGCGACATTGGCGGCGCACGCCAATACCATTGGTGCGATGACCTTCTTTGCCGTGCTGGCCGCGCTCGGCCTGGTTGCGATCGTCACCTGGCAGATTTCCAGCACCGTGGTTGCCCCGCTCAAGAAGATTACCGACGCCTTCCGGCACGCCAACGCCGGCAATCTCGACGAAAACATCGACATCTCCGCCGACCGCACCGACGAGGTCGGCGAGTTGGTGCGCTCCTTCAACGTCTTCCTGGCAAACCTGCGCGTCCGCCGCATGACTGAACTGGAACTGCGCCGCGCCAAAGAGACCGCCGAGTCCGCCAACAATGCCAAAAGCGAATTTCTCGCCAACATCAGCCACGAAATCCGCACACCGATGAACGGCATCATCGGCATGACCGACCTGCTGCTCACCACGCCGATCAACGCCGAACAGCGCGACTACCTCAACACACTGAGCATTTCAGCCAACTCGCTGCTGACGCTGATCAACGACATCCTGGACGTGGCGAAGATCGAGGCGGGCAAGCTCACCATCGTCGCGGCGCCGTTTGATCTGCGCCACATGGTCGACGAGACGCTGGGGCTGCTTGCGCCGCGCGCCTACAGCAAAGGCATCGAACTGCTGGGCTGGGTGGAGAGGGACGCGCCCGAACGCTGCATCGGCGATCTGGCGCGGCTGCGGCAAGTGCTGCTCAACCTGCTGGGCAACGCCGTCAAGTTCACCGAAACCGGCGGCGTCAGCCTTGTTGTGACGGCGCAGCGCGACGACGGCGACACCGTGATGGTGCAGTTTGCCGTACACGACACGGGCATCGGCATCCCCGACGACAAACAGGCTGCGATTTTTGAACCCTTTACCCAGGCCGACGGCTCCACCACGCGGCGCTACGGCGGCACCGGTCTCGGCCTGACGATTTCACGCAATCTGGTCGAGATGATGGGCGGTCGCCTCTGGGTGGAAAGCGCCGAGAGCCAGGGCAGCACCTTCTATTTCACGGTGAAGCTGCAAACGCAGGCAGGACAGGC
>JAPKMV010000631.1 GCA_026645635.1 Caldilineaceae bacterium | reverse complement strand
TGTGGCGGGAAGCGCGCTGCCAGACCCGGCGAGTTGGGGGCTGGACTTTGCCCTGGTGGTGACCTTCATCGGCATGTTGGTGCCGGGACTGCGCACGCGCCCCATCATCGTGTGCAGCGTTGTGGCGGGCGCGACCGCGCTGCTGGCCGCCGGTCTGCCCAACCAGCTTGGGCTGATAGTCGCCGCGCTGGCTGGCGTCGGCGCGGGCGTCCTCGCGGAACAACTGGCCCGGCGCGGTGGGCGATGAACGAGTTTTTGCTCGTAGCCGGCATGGCGCTGGTGACCTTTGCCGTGCGCTGGCCGGTGCTCACCGTGGTCGGGCGCATCCCCCTGCCGCAGCCCGTGCTCGACGCGCTGAAGTTCATCCCGCCCGCGGTGCTCACGGCGATCATTGCACCGGCCGTCTTCATGCCCGGCGGCGCACTCGACCTGCGGCTGAGCAACGCCTACCTGGTGGCGGGAGTGGCGTCCGCGCTGATCGCCTGGCGCTCGCGCAATCTGCTGCTGACGATTGTGTTGGGGATGGCGATCTTTTTGGGGTGGCGATTGTGGTGGTGAATGAATTGAGGGGCAGAGATTGCGCCGCATTCATCGATTGCGTGAGGCGGCGGCTAAACTCCAGGTCAATTGACAAACCAAAGCACTGACGGTATGCTCGCAAAGAGAATGGTCTAAACTGATTCCACTTCGTTCCCAGGACAAAAATGCTGACAGGAACTTTAACCCAGAGAATTGGCTTGTTGGTCGAGCGCGGTGTTTTTGAGAGCGAGGAAAGCCTGGCAGCCTCGGCGTACCGCAGCTTGCTCACCATGCAGCCCGCACTCAAAATCGAGATTGCGTTGTCACTCTACCAGGACGAAGAGATTTCGCTTGGTCGTGCGGCGGAGATGGCGGGAATTTCCCGCGAGCAGATGAAAGAGATTCTGTCTGCCCGCGGCGTCGAACGCAAATACCCGCAGCGCCCACTAGAAGCGGTCGATCGTGATGTCAGATTTCTCCTCGAACGCCAATGAGTGGATTCTTGCTGGATACTGACATCCTCAGTATCTTCGCCAAGGCGGACGCACTGGCGCTGCTGCGCGAACTCCTGAAGTGCACCAAACTGCCCATCACCACCGGCGTGTTCAACGAGATCGTCATTCCGCTGGAGTACGGCTATGATTTCCCGCTGCGCATCATGGCGGACACGGAAACAGTGCTGCTTGCGCCGGATGAGGTCAGCACCTTTGAGGCGCTGCGACTGGACGGCAAGGTCAGCGCCGCCGACGCCGAGATCATCGCAATCTGCCAGCGTAGGCAATGGCGCTACATCACGATGGATCGCGTGGCCGCCCGCTATGCAGAAGAACAAGGAGCGCACCATCGACCTGCACACCCTCCTGAAAGCACTGCTGACCGGTGGCCTGCTCAATCGAGAGCAGCTTATGGCGCTGGTCGAACGGATGGAAAAGGCAGATCACACCAATTTTCCTTTCAGAGACGATCTATTCCGCGAGGCGTGAGGCCCATGCGCATCAACAACCTGGACTTCCACATTGTCATGGCTGGCCCAGCCGATGGGCCGCTGGTGATCCTGCTCCACGGCTTCCCCGAATTCTGGTACGGCTGGCGGCGGCAGATCCCCGCGCTGGCCGCGGCAGGCTACCACGTCTGGGCGCCGGATCAGCGCGGCTACAACCGCAGCGCCAAGCCGCCCGGCGTCGCCGCTTATGACATCGACCTCCTCGCCGCGGACGTGGTGGGGATGATCGACGCGGCGGGGCGGCGCCAGGTGCATCTGGTCGGCCATGACTGGGGCGCGGCGGTGGCGTGGTGGGTGGCGGGCCACCACCCCGAGCGGCTGGCGAGCCTGTCGATCCTCAACGTGCCGCATTTACGCGTGATGAAGGAGGCCATTCTCCACAACCCAGCGCAGCGGCAACGCAGTTGGTACATCTATCTGTTTCAACTGCCCTGGCTGCCGGAACAGAGCTTGGCCGACCGCAACTGGACCAACGCCATCCGCTCGCTCAAAGGGAGCAGCCGCCGCGGGACATTTTCCGACGACGACCTGGCCGCGTATCGCCAGGCGTGGTCGCAGCCCGGCGCAATCACCGGCATGCTCAACTGGTACCGCGGGGCCGGGCGCCACTTCTTCAAACTGGGCAGCCTGGGGCGCATCTCAGTGCCGACGCTCATGGTCTGGGGCGCGCAGGACATCGCCCTGGGCCGCGAGCTGGCGCAGCCGAGCATCGACCAGTGCGACGACGGGCGGCTCGTCTACCTGGAGGAAGCCAGCCACTGGGTGCAGCACGAAGAACCCGCCTGCGTCAACCAACTCCTGCTCGAACACATGGAGAAACACCGATGACCCAGCGCCTCTTTGCCACCGACCAGTTCATCGCCCCGGCCTTCGGCGGCGGTTCTTTCGCCGACATCCCCGGGCTGATCCGCGCCAAGCTGACCGGCGCAGCGTCGGCGCTCCAGCCCGCCAATGGCAGCCGCATCGCCCCCCGCTATGACCAGGTGATCGTCCTCTTTGTCGATGCCTTTGGCTGGCGCTTCCTGGAACGCTTCCAGGATCACCCGCTGCTGCGCCGCTTCCTGGATCATGGCAGCGCCACGCGGCTGACCTCGCAGTTCCCCTCCACCACCAGCGCGCATGTGACCACGCTCTACTCCGGCAAGCCGGTGGGCGAACACGGCGTCTTCGAATGGTTCTACTACGAGCCGACGGTGGATGCGATGATCGCGCCGCTGCTCTTTTCCATCGCGGGCGATAAAGAGCGCGACACGCTGGTCAACGCGGGGGGCGACGCGCAGCAGATTCTGCCGCCATCCACCTTCTACCAGGAACTGGCCGGCCTGGGCGTCCACGTCACGCTGATCCAGCCGAAGGAACTGGTTGGCACGGTCTACACGAACCGGGCCGCGGGCGGGGCTACTGTGGCCAGCTACCACACGCTGCCGGAAGCCCTGGTCAACCTGGGCTACGCCGTGGCGCAGCGCCAGACGCCCGCCTGCCACGTGCTCTACTTCCCCGCCATCGACAGCATCTGCCATCTCTACGGCCCGGACAGCGCCCAGACCGACGCCGAAATCCTGGCCTTCCTCACGCTCACCGAGCAGTGGCTGGCCGGCCACGCGCGGGGCCGCCTGGACAACACGCTGCTCATGCTCATCGCCG